>CAXTUK010000112.1:0-7762 GCA_964247395.1 uncultured Acetobacteraceae bacterium | reverse complement strand
AGCCGCCGAGCAGCACGTTGAAGATCGAGCGGTTCATCCCCTTGCACATCACGTAGGACAGGATCGCGCCCGAGGCGCCGACCAGCGCGCCGGTGATGATCAGCGCCAGGTTCTCGATCGTGAACCCGATCCCGGCGCACGCCCAGCCCGAATAGGAATTCAGCATCGACACCACAACCGGCATGTCGGCGCCGCCGATCGGCAGGATCAGCAGGAAGCCCAGCGCCAGCGACAGCAGCGCGATCAGCCAGAACACCAGCTGCGAGCTGGTCGCGACGAACACCACGATCAGCACGACGAGCAGGAGGCCGAGCCCGCCGTTGAGCTGATGCTGGTAGGGGAACTTGAGCGGCGTCCCCTTGATCAGCGCCTGCAGCTTGGCGAATGCCACCAGCGATCCGGTGAACGTCACCGCGCCGATCGCCAGTCCGATCGACATCTCGATCAGGCTTTCGGTGCGGATTGCTCCCGGCGCCCCGATCCCGAACGATTGCGGCGCGTTCAGTGCGGCCGCCGCCACGAACACCGCCGCCAGTCCCACCAGCGAGTGGAACGCCGCCACCAGCTGCGGCAGCGCCGTCATCTGGATCCGGCGCGCCACCACCAGCCCGATCGAGCCGCCGATCACCACTCCGGCGACGATCAGCCCGATGCCGCCGCCCGTCATCCCCGGGCGCAGCAGCGTGGCGACACCGGCGATCGCCATCCCGGCCATGCCGAACTGGTTGCCGCGCCGCGACGTCGCCGGATTGGACAACCCGCGCAGCGCCAGCACGAACAGGACCGCCGCGACCAGGTAGAACAGCGAGAGCAGATCGAGCGACATGATCGTTCCTACTTCGCCGGCCGGACGGGCTTGTTGGCGCGGAACATCGACAGCATGCGCTGCGTGACCGCGAAACCGCCGAAGATGTTGACGCTCGCCAGCGTCACCGCGACGAAGCCGAACACCTTCGGCAGAGCACCATGGCTCAGCCCCGTCGCCAGCATGGCGCCCACGATGATCACCGACGAGATCGCATTGGTCACCGCCATCAGCGGCGAGTGCAGCGCCGGCGTGACGTTCCAGACCACGTAGTAGCCGACGAAACACGCCATCACGAAGATCGCCAGCAGGAACACCAGCGGCTCGATCGCCGCTCCGGCGTGGGCCACGGGCGCGAACCCCGCCGCCTGCCGCGCGAGCAGATCGGCCTGCGCCGAGAGGTTCGCCGCGCGCTGCGCTAGTCCGGAGGCGGCCGAGGAGAGGTGCTGCGGGTCCATGTCTTCGTCCTGGTTGAAATTATCGGGGCTCCGCCCCGAACCCCTGGAACGTCAATATTTTCAGCCTCTCAGCCCTGCGACTTGAACTGCGCCGAGACGATCTCGCCGCCGCGTGTCAGCAGCACGCCGGCCACGATCGGGTCCTCGGCATCGAGCCGCATTCGGCCCGACTCCTTGTCCCAGAACGTGGTCAGGAACGTGAGCAGGTTGCGCGCGAACAGGCTGCTCGCCGCGACCGGGATCCGGCCGGGCCAGTTGCGCCAGCCGAGCACGCGCACCCCGTTCTCGCTGACGAACAGCTCCCCCGGCCTGGTCGCCTCGCAATTGCCGCCCGCGTCCGATGCGATGTCGACGATCACGCTGCCGGCACGCATCGAGGCGACCATCGCGCTGCTCACGATCACTGGCGCCCGCCGGCCGATCGCCAGCGCCGTGCAGATGATCACGTCGGTCTTCGCGACCGTGCTCGCCATCAGCTCGGCCTGCTTGCGCCGATACTCCTCGCTCATCTCCTTGGCATAGCCGCCCGCCGTCTGCGCCGCGGCGCTCTCCTCGTCCTCGACACCCACGAACGTGGCGCCCAGCGATCTGATCTCCTCCTTCGCCGCCGGCCGCACGTCGGTCGCCGAGACGATCGCGCCCAGCCGCCGTGCCGTCGCGATCGCCTGCAGGCCCGCGACACCCGCACCGAGCACCAGCACACGCGCGGGGGGCACCGTTCCGGCTGCCGTCATCATCATCGGGAACCCGCGATCGAACGCGCCGGTCGCCTCGACCACGGCCCGGTATCCGGCAAGGTTGGACTGGCTCGACAGCACATCCATCGACTGCGCCCGCGTGATCCGCGGCAGCAGCTCGATCGCCACCAGATCGATGCCGCCGTTCGCCGCGTCGGCCACGATCGATCGATCCGACAGCGCGCCCGACACCCCGACCAGCAAGGCGCCGCGCTCGACATGCGAGCGGAGCTCGGCCTCCGGCGCCTGGACCGCGAGCACGATCCCGGTGCCGGCCAGCGCCGCCGCCGCATCCGGTGCGATCTCGGCGCCGGCGGCCCGGAACTCCTCGTCACTGATCGACGAGCCGGCCCCGGCGCCGCTTTCGACGACGACCGACGGACCGAGCGCTGCGAGCTTGCGCACCGTCTCGGGCGTCGCAGCCACGCGCGTCTCGAACGCCGCGCGCTCCTTCAGAACCGCCAGCCGCATCAGAACCCCGTCCACCCGCTTGCGTCAGACTCAACCCTTGATCGACGCTAGCGCGGATGGAACCCGGCGGTAAGCCTTCCATCGACATCGCCGGACCGCTCGCCATGCGCCGGCCGGCCATGCACAATGTCCCTCGATGCAAGCCAGGCAGAAGGTTCGATGCAGGTCTGGTTCCGTCTCGTGCGCGTCGGCTGGTTCGCTCTGCGACGCACGGGTTCGGTCGGCGCCGACATCCGCTCCAGCCTCGATTTCCGGGTCTCGCCCGGCGACATCGACGTCAACCTCCACATGAACAACGGCCGCTACCTCACGATCATGGATCTCGGCCGGATCGACATCCTCATCCGCACCGGCCTGTGGCGCGAGATGAAGCGGCAGAAGCTGCAGGGCGTCGTCGCCGCCCAGCGCGTGCGATACCGCCACGCCCTCGCCCCCTGGGACCGTTTCCGGGTCGAAAGCCGCATTCTCGGCTGGAACAACGACGGCATCATCTTCGACCACCGCATGATCCGCGACCGCAACGGCGAGGAGAAGCTCGCCGCGGCGGCGACCAACCGCTTCGTCTTCGTCGCCCGCGGCGGCCCCAAACCGAAGACCGCCGACATCCTCGCCGGCGCCGGCATCACCGCCGACAGTCCTTCACTCAGCGAGGGAGTCCAGGCCTGGCTGCAGGCCGAGAAACGCATGATCTCCGCTCGATGAGCAAGCCTTTGCCGCGGGGTCCGGGGCCGACTGGAAAGATCTATCGGCCACCGACAATCCCAACAGTCAGGCTGACCCCATGGTTCCGGAAGGTCAGGACTTGTATACGGAGGCGCGCAAACGTCGACGGGATGTTCCTCGCGCAGACACCAAAGGCGCCAATCGGGGTGAGGTGATGGACTGGGACGATCTCCGTTTCTTTCTGGCTGTCGCCCGCGCAAAAAGCCTCGGGGGCGCCGCGAAGACGTTGCATGTCACCCAGTCCACGGTCGGGCGCAGACTAGCCGCGCTGGAGAGCCGACTGCAAGTTCGTCTCCTGCATCGGGTTGCCGAGGGTTTCGTCCCCACGCTCGCCGGCGAGGCCATCATGAAACATGTCGAACGCGTCGAGGCGGAAATGCAGTCGGTTGCGCGTGTCGCCGGCGGTCTCGATGTCAGGCTTGAAGGGTCGGTGCGCGTGGCCAGCACTGAACTTCTCGCCAGCCATGTGCTCGCGCCATGCATCGCGGCTCTGAACACACGACACCCGCAGATCAGGATGGAGCTTCTGGCAAGCAGCGCCATCCCGGATCTCGCGGCGCGCGAGGCGGATGTGTGCGTGCAGTTGGGTCGCTTCGACCAGAAGGGGCTCGTCATGCGACGCATCGGAGTCCTCGCTTTCGGACTGTACGGCAGCCTGACATACCTTCAGCGGCACGGCGAACCCGACGCCCATGATGGTTACGCGGGCCATCACCTGATTACGATGTTCGACGAGAACGAGGCATCGATCCTGACAGATTGGCTGGCCACCGAAGCTGGTCGGGCGCAGATCCTGTTGAACACGAACAGTCGCGAAACGTTGTTCTGGGCCTCCCTGCACTCTGGCGGCCTTGCACTCCTTCCGAAATTCCGTGGAGAAGCCGAGCCTGCGTTGAAGCGCATCGACACCTCCACGCCAGTTCCCGATGCGGAGATATGGCTTGCCGCTCATGAAGAGGTGCGGCACATGCCGCGAGTGAGAGCCGTGATCGAGTGCGTGGTCAGCGCCTTTCACCGGCAAACGAGTATTTCGGAAGATGTACAGAGCACAGGGTTCGAACGGCTCCCGCAGGCCTGAGCATTTCTCAAAGGGCGCCAAACCCGGTCCCGAAAGGTCATGGTCGTCGCGTTCTCTCCAGCGGCTGACTGATCGGCTCGGAACGCTTGCAGCGTTCCCCGTGGCCTTCGAACGTGCCTGAGACTCGTTCAGTCGATCCGCGACGGTGATTCGTGCCGGGTGTCCGACAGCGACGCATCATCTATTTTTGCACATTCACGTGCAAAAACTTGATGTCGCGCTCGCGGACCTGGTTCGCTACCCAGAGGCGCTAAGCAAGCGTCTCGCAGGGGCGACCGCTGTCGACAAAACGACGAAGGACGTCGCCACATGCCAAGGATAGTCGTCGTCACCGGCGCGGGGGCCGGAGTCGGCCGTGCGACCGCGGAGGAATTTGCCCGGCAGGGCTACGATGTGGCGCTGCTGTCGCGCGATCCGGATCGTCTCGAGCAAGCGGCCATCCAGTTGCGCGGCCATGGCGTGCGGGCGCTGCCGATCCCGACCGACGTCGCCGACGCGGAAGCGGTCGAGGCCGCGGCCTCGAAGGTCGAGGACGAATTCGGCCCGATCGACGTCTGGGTCAATGTCGCCATGGCGACGGTGTTCGCGCCGGTGAGCAGGTTGACCGCCGCCGAATTCGAGCGGGGCACGAGGGTGACCTATCTCGGCCAGGTGCACGGGACGATGGCCGCGCTCAGGCGGATGCGAGAGCGCAACCGCGGCACCATCGTCAATGTCGGTTCCGCACTCGGCTACCGGTCGGTTCCGCTTCAGTCGATCTATTGCGGTGCGAAGTTCGCGATCCGGGGCTTCACCGACGCGCTGCGATCGGAGATCATCCATGACAAGCTCGACGTGCATCTGACGATGGTCGACCTGCCGGCGGTCAACACGCCGCAGTTCGACTGGGCGATGAACAAGATGGGCCGCAAGGCGAAGCCGGTCGCGCCGATCTACCAGCCGGAAGTTCCGGCGCGCGCGATCTACTTCGCCGCCACCCATCGCCGCCGGGAGATCTGGGTCGGCTATCCGACGGTGCAGGCGATCCTCGCCAATCGCATCGCGCCCGGGCTGATCGACAAATACCTCGCCACCGCCGGCTACACGGGCCAGATCACCGACGAACCGCTCGGTCCGAACGCGCCGGCGAACCTGTTCGAGGCGGTGCCTGGAAACTATGCCGCGCACGGGCGGTTCGACAAACGCTCGAGGAGCGGAAGCTGGGAGATGTTCACCGACCGGCATCGCGCCGCGTTCTGGGCGGCGGCCGGGCTCGGTCTGGTCGCAGTCGTGCACCAGATCGCCAAGCGGCTCGACATCTAGCGTCATGAGCCGCCCGATAGAGGACTATGCGCTGATCGGCGACGGCGAGACCGCGGCGCTGGTCAGCCGCGACGGCTCGGTCGACTGGCTCTGCTGGCCGCGTTTCGACGACGACGCCTGCTTCGCTTCCCTGCTCGGTACGGCGGACAACGGGATCTGGTCGATCGCGCCTGCTTGCCCGGTCACCACCAACCGGCGCCGCTACCAGGACGACACGCTGGTGCTCGAGACCGAGTGGGACATCGATGGCGGCAGCGTCCGGCTGATCGACTTCATGCCGATGCGCGACGGTCCGGCTGCTTCCCTGGTGCGGATCGTCGAAGGCGTGCGCGGCAAGGTTCCGATGCAGCTCGACCTGCGGCTTCGCTTCGACTACGGCGCGCTGCCGCCCTGGTCGGAACCCGACGGCACCGGCGTCGTCGCCAGGCTCGGACCGGACCTCGTCGTGCTGCACGCGCCGGTCGCGGTCGCCGTCCACGCCCATCGCACGACGGCGGAGTTCAGCGTCGCCGCCGGAGAGCGCCGTGCCTTCGTGCTGCGCTACGGTCCGGCGCACCTGCCGGTGCCGGGAGCGATCGACGTCGAGCAGGCGCTCGCGGTGACGCAGGCGGGCTGTCGCGACTGGATCGGCCGCTTCGACGTCTCCAGGACCGAATGGCCGGATGCGGTGAAGCGTTCGCTGATCACGCTGCGCGCGATGATCTACCGGCCGAGCGGCGGCCTGGTCGCGGCACCGACGACGTCGCTGCCGGAGGCGCCCGGCGGCCCGATGAACTGGGATTACCGGTATTGCTGGCTGCGCGACGCGACGTTCACGGTGGGCGCCTTCCTCAACGCCGGGTTCAAGGCGGAAGCGACCGCGTGGCGCGACTGGCTGCTGCGGGCGATCGCCGGCTCGCCCGAGCGCATGCGGATCATGTACCGGGTCGACGGCGCCCGCCATCTCGCGGAGTGGAGCGTCGATACGCTGCCCGGCTACCGGTATTCGAGCCCGGTCCGGATCGGCAACGCGGCGTCGATGCAGCATCAGATCGACGTCTACGGCGAAGTCCTCGACTGCCTGCATGTCGCCCGGCTCGGGGGCGTTCCGACGTGCAAGCAGGAGAAGGTGGCCGCGCTCAAGATCGTCGAGCATCTTGAGAAGGTCTGGAACACCGAAGGGTCCGGCGTGTGGGAGTCGCGGTCCGAGCCACGGCAGTACACCTACTCCAAGGTCATGGCATGGGTGGGCGTCGATCGTGTGCTGCAGCAGCTCGAGGATGACGGCGGCAGCGAGTCTCAGGCGACGATCGAACGACTGACCGCGTTGCGCCGTACCATTCACGACGAGGTCTGCAACGAAGGCTGGAACGAAGGCATCGGCAGCTTCACCCAGCATTACGGCGGCCAGACGATCGACGCGAGCCTGCTGCTGATGCCGCTGGTGGGGTTCCTCCCGGTCGACGACCGCCGGGTGGCGGCGACGATCGGGACCATCCGGCGCGAGCTGTCCGAGGGCGGGCTGATACGCAGGACCAGGGCCAAGGCGAGCGGACCCGACGAGGGCGCGTTCCTGGCCTGCTCGTGCTGGATGGCGGATTGCCTGAACATGCAGGGCAGGAAGCAGGAGGCGCGCGCCCAGTTCGAGCGCGTGCTGGCGGTGTGCAACGACGTGCATCTGCTATCCGAGGAATACAACGTTCCGGGCCAGCATCTGGCCGGCAATTTCCCGCAGACGCTCACCCATCTCGCCGTCGTCAACACCGCGCTCGGGCTCTGCGGGCCCGTCCTGCACCGCGGCGGCGGCTGACCGGCAATCAACCCGCGGGGTGTGCAGCATGGCGTCCGAAGACCATTACGACGTCATCGTCATCGGCAGCGGCCCGGGCGGCGGGTCGGTGTCGCACCGGTTGGCGCCGACCGGCAAGCGGATCCTGATGATCGAGCGCGGCGACTACCTGCCGCGTTCGCGCGCCAACTGGGACGCGAAGACGGTGTTCGTCGACGGCGCCTATCAGGCGCCCGACACCTGGTACGGCAGGGGTGGCGAGAGCTTCCATCCGGGACTGCACTACTATGTCGGCGGCAACTCCAAGGTGTACGGCTCGGCCTTGTTCCGCCTGCGCGAGCGCGACTTCGGCGAACTGCGGCATGCCGACGGCGTGTCGCCGGCCTGGCCGCTCGGCTACGACGTGTTCGAGCCCTACTA
>CAXTUK010000111.1:0-7878 GCA_964247395.1 uncultured Acetobacteraceae bacterium | reverse complement strand
CTGGACGCTGAGGTTCGCGGCCTCGAACGCGATGTCGTCGTCCGCGTCGCTGCGGCCGCGATCGCCCGAGAAGAAGAACACCCCGGGCGTGTCGAGCTGGTGGGCGACGCTGCTCCATTTCAGCTTCATGTTCTCCACCTGGACACGCGCGCCATACGACAGCTTGAACACATATCGCGGGCCGCCCGCGCCGCGGATCGTGTGAAAGTCGAGCAGGAATGGACTGATGAAGTCCACCTGCGCGTTGGCGAGAGCGAACACCGCCGGGCCGTAGGCGTCGAGCTGCGGATCCTCGCAATGCAGTCCGAGAAAGGTCGTGTTGTACACCCCCTCGACGAACATCGCGGCGGCGCCCTGGAAATGCTCGACATTGATCCGCGTCCAGACGTCGTCGCTCCTGGTCTGGCGGCCGTTGCCCGGATCGTCGATGAAGGCGGCGTCGCCCGATACCGGTTGCGCGTCCGCGACGCCGTTGCCGTTGTGCATGTAGATGTCTTCCCACACGCTGCCGGTGCCACCGACATAGACCGCGAACAGGGCGTGCTGGCCGCCGCCGATATTGACCCGCCGCAAGGTGTCGGAGAACCACTGGCCCGTCCCGGCATAGTCGGCATCGCCCACCTGCATCCCCACCCAGGGCGGGTTCTTCGCTCCGCCGGTCGTGCCGGGCAGGTCGCAGGCAAGGATGCCCTGGATGAGCGAGTAGTTCAGCGGCCCGAACAGGACGCAGATCGACCTGCGGTCTCCGGTCTGCGGCGCGCCGTAATTGAACTCGCCGCCCTCCCAATCGACCTCGTAGCGGATGTTCGCACCGGTCGGGTCGCCGATCGTCAGGATCGGCGTGTTCATTCCGAACTGGACGATGTTGCATTTCTGGTGGAATCGCGCCCTGAAGCCGGGATTACCGGTCTGGGCGGCCAGCAACCCGGTCGTGTTGTCGATCTCGATCGTCGCCGCGGCAGGGCAGGCGAGTTCGAGCCCGTCCCTGTCGGCGGCGGTGAACGCTGCCTGCAGCAGCCGCGCATTGGCCTGCCGCGTCACAATGCTCTGGCCCTCGCCGTAGCTGACGCCGGCCAGCCTCAGGATGTCGATCTGCCCGCGCGAGACCGCGTGCGGACCGAGCCTCAGCGCGTCGGTCGGATCGTCGAGCAGCGCGAACCCGCGCTGCGGTGCACCGGCCGATGCCGGAACGGCCGCAAGCGTCAGGAGGGCGAGGACAAGCTTGCGCATCGGCAGTGTTAGACCTTCGGCAACGCCGCCTGTATCATGATCCCGTCCGGCGCCATCGGCCATGATCGAGGATCAGCAGTGCTTCACGTCATATACAGGTCCTACGGCGGCGAGAACATGAAGGGGCGCCCGGACTACTACGACAAGCTGCTGGCGCTCGCCTCGCTGGTCCGGAGCTTCGATGAGATCGAGACCGGCTCCGCCGAACTCGTCTTCCTCAACGACGGTCCGATCCCCGCCGACCGGTTGCGTCTGATGCAGCGCTCCGGCGAGGTCATCGCCCGATCTGATCTCGGCCTGCTCGGATCGTTGCGAACCGGGCGCGTGCTGGCGGGCTCGCGGGGCTGGCCACGCGATGACCTGGTGTGGTTCTCGGAGGACGATTACCTCTATCTGCCGGCTGCACTGGGCAACCTGATCGATGCCGCCGCCGCGTGGCCGGATGCCTCCTATTTCGGCCTGTATGCCCTGATCGGTTCGCGGCTCCCCAGCGGCAAGCGGTTCGAGGACGATCTTAGGGTTCCGAAACGATGGCGGGACTCGGAGGCGAGGAATGTGCGCGGCCACCCCTGGCGCCGGGCGCTCAGCACCACGTCGACCTTCGGCGCCCGGGTGGGCGCGCTCGCCGACGACCAGGCGATGATGCGGCTGATGATGAGGTCCGGCGGCGCGTTCGACCACACGACCTGCCTGATCTACCAGGGTTACGCGCCGCATCCCTTGGGCGCCCTCGTCAGGTCGTTCCGGGATCCGGGCTCCACGACGAGCCTGTCGCGTCGTCTCGGCGCCTTGCACCTGCGCATGGCGCTCAACGTCTATCAGGCGGCTCGGTCCCGCCGACCTTCGGCCCGAAGGGTGCTGGTGTCGGCCGACCCCGCGCTGATCACGCATCTTGAGACGGAATACATGGCGGCGGGAACGGATTGGAGAGCGGTCGCCGACGAGACGCGCGCGTGGATGCGCTCGCAGCTCGCTCACGTCTGATCGTTCAGGCTCGAGCTGCCGCCCGGCGCTGACGGAGCGCACGCAGGATCGGCGCCTTGCTCAGGCGCGCCGCTGACCAAAGGGCGACGAGGGTCAACGCAAACTCGCCCCCCGGTCCGATCGACGACGTGCTCGCAGCCAGCAGGCCGACACCCAGCGCGACCAGCACGGTCCGGATCAGCTCCTTGGCGACCGTCTTCTGATTGCCGCCGTGCCGATAGACCAGATAGATCATCCACATCGTCGCGATCTGCGACAGGATCAGGACGGCGCCGATCCGCGTCGGCGGGATGACGAGGAAGATCGGCAGGAACTTCATCACCTGGAGCACGGGATAGAGAACGAGGCGCGCCTGCAAGCGGGCTCCGTTATAGACCCGGAACAGGATACGCAGCACGATCATCGCCGACGTCCAGATCGCGGCGACCGTCGGCAGATCCGAAGCGGTGAGGACCCCGGTCCGGCAGGCGGCGAGGCCACCGGCGACGCCCGCGCAGATCGCCCAGAGCCAGGCCGCCGGCTGCATCGGGAACGAGGCGAAGCGGGCGACGTGCTCGGTCAGCGTCGGCGCCGTCTCGCGCGTGGCCGCCACCATGTCGTTCTCGTAATAGCCGATTTCGTAGACGCACATCAGTGACAGGGTGAACAGGGCGACGACCGGCAGGTCGGCGAGCAGCCCCGCGACGCCGTGAGCCACCGCGATCAGGGTCGCGAGAGACTCCACGAACACGATCTGGTCGAACACGTAGCTGGGCGAGTATTTCGCCCGCGCCGTATATCTGAGCGGCAGGTAGAGATGCTCGGACGCCCGGAAGACGTCGCCCTGCGGCTCGACCAGGATGCCGGTTCCCGCCGCTTCGAGCAGGTCGCCGTCGTCCATCGAGTCGGTCACGAAGGCCGAGGAGGCGATGGCGTCGGCGTCGAACCGGTGGCCGAGCAGATCGAGCTTGCCTCGAGCGAAATAACCCGGTCTCGCCAGGAGCGGCGTCGCGACGAGCCGCGCAGCCTGCCAGCTTCCGCCTCGCAGCAGCGGCCTGACGATGAACTCCATGCCGAACGTCACCACGGTCACCCGGCCGGCCGGCACTTTCGACAGCGCCTCGGCGATGCCCGGACTGACGTGCCGGGCGAACAGCCTCGGCGCCGCGCGTCGCCACAGCAGCAGATTCCACGGAGAAGCGACCAGGATGACGATGCAACAGACATAGTCCCGCAGCCTGAACCATTGCTCGATCCCGGTCAGGCGCCACGGCACGCAGCGTCGGACGACGAAGTCGATCAACGCGATCGCGGCTGCCGGCCTGCAGGACGCGATGAACAGCTCGGTGCTGTTGCAGGCGAACAGGGTGTGATCGAAATCCACGAAGATCGGCGACGCGTCGCCGATGACGCCGTCGGCAAGCGCACGGTCGAGGTCGCGCCTTTCGAAATCCAGGTCAGGTTGCTTCAGCATGCGGCCTCCCGGCGCCGGGCGGCGCCTGCGACAGCTTCGCCACCGACACGAGCAGCAGGGCAGGAAACAGCACCGGCGGAAACTGCGAGTAGCCGCCGTCGAGCAGCAGCAGGACGAGAACCGGCGCCAGCAGGGCCTTCTGCGTGCTGGTCCGCTCGGCGATCAGCAGGAAGATGATATAGAACACGACACAGGCGATCCCGTATTCGACGAAGATCTTCACCGGCGGGTTGGTGTTGTAGTCCCACGCGGGATGCATCGGCAGATGCTCGCTGGTGCCGGGACCCAGGCCATAGAGGGCGGCGAGCGGCGTCCGGTGCATCACGAAGCCGGCGAGCCACCAGGGTGTCACGAACCGGTCATGGCCGCTCGAACCGACCGCGTAGATCTCGCCTGTCCGTTGCACGAACACGTCGAAGCCGGCCGGAAACGCCAGCGACAGTCCGCCCAGCGCCACGACGCCGACGGCGACCGTTGCCACCGACATGATCAGGCCGCGCGCGCCGAGGCTCAGGACGGCGGTCAGCACGAAGGTCAGGATCATCAGCCAGCCGGTGCCGGAGATCGAGGTGACCAGTCCGGCCGCGAACAGGAGCAGCCGCAGCGATCGTCGCAGCACCAGCACCTCGATGATCACCGCGAGCGCCATCATCTGCGAGAACACGGATGGCTCGACGAGGACGAGGCCGTTCGACTTGTCGAAGCTGCCGACGCCGATCGGGATGACCGTGTTGTAGGGACCTTCGAGAAGCAGGTTTGCCGGCACGAAGCTGCTGAACGAGAACAGGCTGACGCCGGCGAACTGGACGACGAACTGCAGGATGCCGGCGGCGGCCAGGACCGTGAAGACGGCGTTGACCGCGTGGAAGAACCGTTTCTCGTCGACTGGGCGGTCGAAGACGAAGACGCCGAACGCGCTGAGCCCGACGAACTGGAGCAGCGACAGCCAGCTCGGCGCCGCGCCGTAGGCATCGGGGAACGCCGCCCTGATCGCGCTGCCGGCCATGATCGAGGCGACCAGGGCGCCAAAGATCATCAGCCGGCCGAAATCGAGGGCGAGCCATCCTTGCCGCAGTCCGGTTCCGGCGAGAAGAAGACCGATCGGTCCCACGATGCTGACATAGGAGGTTCCGAGGAGGAGACCGAAACGTTGCAACGCCAGCGCCGACGCCAGGATCAGTACCGTGAACGTCAGCTCGGCGTGCCCGGAGTCGGCCGAGGCGCGCTTCTGCGGCAAGGTGCGCAAACCCGGGCTGATCGCCAGCATCATGGTGAGGTTCCGGCGCTCCGACATGCCTGCGATCGATGCGCTCGCGCAAGCAGACCGCGGATCACTAACCTATCCCGGTCGAAACTGGAACCGCGAACTCGTCCGTTCGCGCTCGACGGACGCTTCTTCGCCGCATGGCCAAAAATCGATACACGGGGGCCGTGGAAATCTGTATATGTTTGCCACCCATGTTAGAGCGTGAAATCCATGCGTGAGCGTAGCTGGCTGCGCCTGTTCCGGCGTCGCCGGGCCGTGGCGGCGAGCGCTGGGCCGGTCATCGTGGCGGCCGTCCGCGCGGGAGCGACGATACCGCCGCACGAGGCGTTCACGCCGACCCAGCCACGCAATCACCGGACGGTGCTCGTCGGCCGGGAAGACGAGGTCGAGACCATCGTCCAGAGCCTCACCGAGGACAGGGCGCATGTCGTGCTGTATGCGGATCGGGGCTGGGGCAAGACCTCGCTGGCGAACGTCGCGGTCGAGACGTTGCGGCGGCGGGGAATCGTCGTCGCCCGCCACCAGTGCGAAGCGGGCAGCACCTTCGACGGCATCGTCAGGGGGCTGGTCCGGGCGCTTCCCGGCTCGCTCGTCACCGCGCCGTTGCGCGCCGACCCGCTCGAGGGGTGCGAGGCCGCGTTGCCGGCCCGATCCGTCTGTCCCGAGGACGTCCTGGCCTTGCTGCCCCGGCTTCGGCCGGGACTCCTGATCTGCGTCGTCGACGAGTTCGATCGCGTCGCCGATCCGCAGACCCGCACCATGTTCGCCGACGCCATCAAGCAATTGTCGGATCGCGGCGTGGCGCTCCGGTTCATGATCATCGGCGTGTCGAGCAATCTCGAGCAACTGCTCGGGCAGCACCCGTCGATCCAGCGCAATCTGGTCGCGGTGGGCCTGCCGCTCCTGTCGGACGGCGACGTCAGGGCGATCATCGAAAAGGGCGCCGCGGAAGCCGGCCTGACGTTCCCGGGCGGGCTGGTGACCTGGGTCGCGGCGATGTCGCGCGGCATGCCCTACATGTAGGGCATGCCGCGCGACATAGCGCATTTCCTCGGTCTGCGCAGCGCGCAGGCCGCCGCGAGGCGAGGCACCTCGATCATCGAGCGCCACGACTTCGTCGCGGCCGTTGAACGGCTGGTGGCCGAGACGCCGGCGCGCATCGTGCGGCTCTACGACGAGATCACCTCCAACGGACAGAACGAGACGATGTGCTCGGCCCTGAGCGAGATCGCCACCGGCGCCCAGGATCGATGGGGCCGCATGTCCGTCGTCGAGGCGGGCGACGGATGCGTCCTGGTCGGCGGCCGGCAGGTCAGCAGGGCGCGCTGGTCGAGGCTGTGCGAGGCGGGCGCGCTCCGTCCGTGCGACGGACTGCCGGCGCATGTGACGTTCGGCGAACGGCCTCTGCTCTACTACGTCCTCGGCAAGGCGGTCATCGAGGATCAGGCCACGCAAGCGGCACGAGAGCCGATCCTGATGACCGCCGTCGGCCGATAGCCGCACCCAGTTCCCGAGGGCCCGTCATGGATATCTCGATCCCGACATCCGGCACCGCGATCGCTCGGCCCGGTCGCACGCTCCGCTTGCCGGAGGCCCTCTCCGCCGTGTGGCGCAATCTCGGACTGATCCTACTCTGCGCGGCGGTCCTCGCCGCCTGCGCGTTCGCCTTCGCCGCGTCCAGGCCGTCACGCTACAGCGCGACTGCCGACATCGCCATCCAGGGGCAGAGCTTCGCGATCCCCGAGCTCGAGGGCGCGGTCCGGAACGCGAGCACCCCCGACCCGATGCCGGTCGTCCGGACCGAGGTGCAGGCGCTCGCGTCGCGCCAGCTCGTGCAGTCCGTGATCACCAGGCTGGGCATGGACCGCAACCCCGAGTTCAATGCGGCCCTGCGGCCGCCGAGCCTCCTGCACGGCCTGCGGCAGGAGCTGGAACACGCATTCCCCAGTCTCTCGCGGTCCGCGCCGGTCGCCAACGGCGCCGAGGCGGTGCAGAACGAGGTCCTCAAGGCGCTCGTGATCTCGCAGGACAATCGCAGCCTGGTGATCGGGGTGCAGTTCACCTCCGAGGATCCCAAGCTCGCCGCCACCTTCGTCAACGACCTGATCGACGCCTATCTGGCCTCGTTGTCGACACGCCGGACATTGGCGAACCGCGGCGCCAACACCGAGCTGTTGCAGCGGATCGACGACGTTCGCACCGGGCTGGCCAGGCTCGAGAAACAGATGCGCGATCTGCGCGAGAAGAACGGGCTCGTCGGCCTTCCCGCCGGCAGCATCGGGCAGCAGCAGGTGCAGGAGCTCGCCAGCGCCGCCTCGCGCGCCAGCCTCGACCGGGCCGACCTCGAGGCGAAATACCAGCGCGCGGTGGCCCTCGCCAGGCAGGGCTTCTCGGGCGACGTCGACAACGTGCTCTCGTCGCCCACGATCACCCGCCTGCGCGAGCAGGAGAGCGCCGCCTCGCAGAACCTGGCCGATCTCGAGGCGCGCTACGGACCCGGCTACCCCGGCGTGCAGAGCGCGGAGGCCAATGTCCGCGCCGCCAGCAGACAGGTGGCGCAGGAAGCGCAACGGATCGTCTCCTCGCTCGGTGCGCAACTCGCGGTCGCGCGGTCGCGCGAGACCGATGCGCAGAGCCAGCTGCGAAGCGCACAGAAGGCCGGCGTGATCGCGGAGAACGACCAGGCCGAGCTGAACAACCTGGAGCAGGACGTGAACGCCCAGCGGACCCTTTACGCGAGCCTGCTGCAGGGCGAACAGAGAACCACCTCGCAGGCTTCCAACCCGGCGCAGAACCTCGACGTCCGCGTGCTCAGCCGGGCCGAGCCGCCAGGTGCGCCATCGAGCCCGAACAAGAAGCTCGCGGCGGGCATGGGCGGGGGCGCCGGCCTCGTCGTCGGCCTGTTGTCAGCCTTGGTGCGCGCCCGCCATGCCGATCTCCTCCT
>CAXTUK010000110.1:0-7788 GCA_964247395.1 uncultured Acetobacteraceae bacterium | reverse complement strand
CCTTTGGCGGGGTCAAGGGGCAGAGCCCCTTGCCTTCAGAGCCCCAGAAAAGCCTTGGCGATGATGCTGCGCTGGATCTCGTTGGAGCCGCCATAAATCGAGACCTTGCGGTCGTTGAAGTAGCTGCCGGCGAGATCCCTGGCCCAGTCGGGGCCGAAGCCGGGCTCGTTGCTGCCCTCCGCCTCCTCCCAGACCGGCAGGGCGTAGGGGCCGGCGATGTCCTTGAGCAGCTCGGTGGTGTCCTGCTGCAGTTCGGACCCGCGTATCTTGAGGATCGACGAGTTGGGATCGGGGCGCTCGTCTCCGTCGCGTGCCTTTGCGACGACGCGGAGCTGGGTGATCTCGAGCGCCTTGATGCGCACCTCGAGGCCGGCGACGCGGTGGCGGAATTCGGGGTCGTCCCACAACGTGCCGTCGCCGAGGATCACCTCGCGGGCGAGGCGCTTGGCGCGCGCGATGCGCTCCTTGCTGACGCCGACGCGCGCGATGCTGGTGCGCTCGTGGCCGAGCAGGAACTTGGCGTAGTCCCAGCCTCGGTTCTCCTGGCCGACCAGGTTCGCGACGGGCACGCGCACGTCGTCGAAGAAGATCTCGTTGACCTCGTGGGCGCCGTCGATGGTGATCGTCGGACGGACGGTGATGCCGGGCGTGGTCATGTCGATGAGCAGGAAGGAGATGCCCTGCTGCTTCTTGGCCTCGCGATCGGTGCGCACCAGGCAGAAGATCCAGTCGGCGAACTGCCCGAGCGTGGTCCAGGCCTTCTGGCCGTTGACGACGTAGTGCTCACCGTCGCGGTCGGCGCGGGTGCGCAAGCTGGCGAGATCGGAACCGGCGCCTGGCTCGGAGAACCCCTGGCACCACCAGATGTCGAGATTGGCGGTGGCCGGCAGGAAGCGGCGCTTCTGCTCCTCGTTGCCGAAGGTCGCGATCACGGGCCCGACCATCTGCACGTTGAACTGCAGCGGCGACGGCACCGCGGCGCGCTGCAGCTCCTCGGTGAGGATGTAGCGCTGCACCGGGCTCCAGTCCTGGCCGCCCCACTCGCGCGGCCAGTGCGGGACCGCCCAGCCGCGCGCGTTCAGCAGGCGCTGGACGGTGACGAGGTCATCCCTGGTCAGGTGTTCGCCCTGCGCCGCCCGATGCCGGATCCCGGCGGGGATCTCGTCGGCGATGAAGCGGCGAACCTCGTCGCGGAACGACAGCTCATCGCGCGTGAATTGCAAATCCATCCCGGTCTCCTCGATCCCGTGTCAGGACGCCGAGCGGCGGAAGTCGAGCGTTCCGTCCTTGAGCTTGCCGTAGCGCAGCATCGGCATGTCGCGCAGATAGTTCTGATGCAGCTTCCAGGGCGCGCGATCGCCGTATTTGGGCAGGATCGTCGAGGCGCGCTGCACGTAGCCGGAGGTGAGATTGAGGAACGGCTCCTCGCCGACCGACGGATCGGCCTTGGGCACGACAGTGTCGTAGCGGCGACGGCGCATGAAGTTGATCAGGCGGCAGGCGTAGGACGCCACCAGGTCCGACTTCAGGGTCCAGGATGCCATGCTGTAGCCGACGACGAAAATGAAGTTCGGCACGTCGCCGATCATCATGCCCTTGTAGGCCATGCGACGGCCGAAATCGACCGCGGCGCCGTCGACGGTGAAGGCGACGCCGCCCATGGCGACGACCTTGAGGCCGGTGGCGCTGACGACGATGTCGGCGGCGATCTCCTTGCCCGAGCGGAGCTGGATGCCGGTCTCGGTGAAACGCTCGATGTGATCGGTCTCGACGGAGGCGCTCTTGTCGCGGATCGCCTCGAACAGGTCGGAATCGGGCACCAGGCAGACGCGCTGGTCCCAGGGATCGTAGGTGGGGGTGAAGTGCCTGGCGACGTCGATGTCGGGGCCGACCTCCTTGCTCACCATGTCGATCAGCCGGCGCTTGAAGTCGGCCGGCTTGGCGCGCGCCATTCGGTAGTAGAACACCTCCTGGGCGATGTTCTTGGCGCGCGTCAGCCGCCCGGCGAGGGCAGGCGGGAGCGTGCGTCGCAGCAGCCCGGCGATGCGGTCGTTGCTCGGGCGGGAGAAGATGTAGCTCGGCGATCGCTGCAGCATGACCACGTGGCCGGCGGTCTTGGCGAGCGCGGGGACGAGGGTGACGGCGGTGGCGCCGCTGCCGATCACGACGACGCGCTTGCCCGCGTAGTCGAGCGATGCCGGCCAGAACTGGGGATGGACCATTTGGCCGCGGAAGCGCTCGACCTCGGGGAATTGCGGGGCGTGGCCTTCGGCGTAGCTGTAGTAGCCGCTGCACATCAGCAGCATGTTGCAGGTCAGCCGGACGGTGCGGCCGTCCACCTCGGCGTCGACCGTCCAGCGTGCGTCCGGGGTCGACCACGACGCGGCGCGAACCCGATGGCGGAGGCGGATGTGCCGGTCGATGCGGTATTCGGCGGCAGTCTCGCGGATGTAGTCCAGGATGTCGCTCGCCGGCGCGATCGAGAGCAGGCTGCGCCATGGACGGAACCGGTAGCCGAGCGCGTTCATGTCGGAGTCGGATCGGACGCCGGGATAGCGGAACAGGTCCCAGGTGCCGCCGATCGCCTCGCGGCCTTCGAGGATGGCGAAGCTCGTGCGACGGGACTGGCGGACGAGCCGGCAGGCGGTGCCGATGCCGGACAGGCCGGCGCCCACGATGATGACGTCGAGGTGGGTCGCCGCCGGCTCGTCGAGCGTGGCGTCGGCGAGCGTGGTTTCGAAGGCTGCGTCGGGCATCGATCAGGCCTCGACCGGTCCGAGTGCGCCGTCGGCGATGGCGGCGGCCTTCGCGTAGGGCGAGAAGAAGGCGTCGATATGGTCGTTGGCGCCGCGCACGACG
Organism: uncultured Acetobacteraceae bacterium; assembly: GCA_964247395.1. Lineage (GTDB taxonomy): Bacteria > Pseudomonadota > Alphaproteobacteria > Acetobacterales > Acetobacteraceae > CAXTPV01. Next base: position 4,929 of record CAXTUK010000110.1, on the reverse strand, counting down.
GTGCCGCGCGGATTGGAGAATTCGCGGAACCCCTCGATGCCGTGATGGCGTCCCATGCCGCTCATGCCGACGCCGCCGAAGCCGAGCGACGGCAGGGCGCCCTGGACGGCGCAGGTGTTGACCGAAGCGCCGCCTGATATGGTCCGGTCGAGGACGCCGTCGGTCACCGACGGATCGTCGCCGAAGACGTAGAGGCCGAGCGGACGCTCGCCGGCGTTGATGGTCGAGATCGCGGCGTCGAGATCGTCGTAGGGCACGACGGGTAGGATCGGGCCGAAGATCTCCTCCTTCATCATGCGCAGTTCCGGCGCCGGATCGATGACCAGCGACATCGGCATCCGTCGCGTGGTCCGGTCGAGCGGACCGGCGCTCTCGAGCGTCACCACCCGGCTCTGATGGGCACGCGCCTCGTCGAGCATGTCCGACAGGCGGTCGAGATGGCGGTCCGAGATGATCCCGGTGCACTCTTCGCCGCGCGAATAGTCGGGTGCTGCATCCTGCATGAAGGCGGTGGAGAGCTCGACGAAGCGGTCGATGTCGGGGCGCGGCACGAGGCAGTAGTCGACCGAGATGCACATCTGGCCGTTCTTGACGATCTTGGTGCCGATGACGGACTTGACGTTCTCCTGGTTGACCGAGCCGGGCGTCAGGATGGCGGGGCACTTGCCGCCCAGCTCCAGCGTCACCGGCGTGAGATTGCGGGCGGCCGCCTGCATGACCTGGCGGCCGACATTCGGACTGCCGGTGTAGAGCAGGTGATCCCAGGGCAGATCGGCGAAGGCGCGGGCGAGATCGAGACCGCCGTTGGCGACGTGCACCAGCGTCGGGTCGAAGGCGGCGCCCACCATCTCGGCGAGCAGCGATCCGCAGGCGGGCGTGTAGTCGGACGGCTTGATCATCACCCGGTTGCCGGCGGCCAGCATCTCGATCAGCGGCCCGACGGAGAGATCGAACGGGAAGTTCCAGGGCACGATGTTGCCGACGACGCCCTTGGGTTGGTAGTCGACGAAGGCCCTGGCGGTTCCGAGCATCGCCGGATCGGTGTCGCGCGTCGAGGGGCGCATCCATTCCTCGAGATTGGCGAGCACGTACTGCGCGCGGCCGACGACGCCGAGCACCTCGATCAGGTCGGACGCGGCGGCGGGATGGGCGCCGAAGTCGGCGGCCAGCGCCGCGCGGATCCGGGCGCGGTTGCCGACCATCATGCCGATCAGCCGCTCGATCCGATGGCGGCGCTCGGCGAGGGTCGGCTTGCGGTCGGACGCGAAGGCGTCGCGCTGCGCCTGGAAGGCGGCCCGCATGCGGTCGATCGCAGCGTCGTCGCTCGCCGACACTTCATGGGCCTCGTCAAGAATGGCCATGGTTTCTCTCCCTCATTGCCCGGCGTTCGCCGCGCCGCGCTCGATCATCACCAGACATAGCCCAGCTTGCGCGCGCCCGAGATGCTCGCGCGTCGCAGCCAGCGCCGCGAGATCCGTCGCGCGTGGAACACCTGGACGGCCGAGGCCTCGACGAGGACGATGTCCTCGCCGCGCCGGACCGCACGCACGATCCGCGCGCCGACCACCGACGGATGCAGGCCCTTCGATTGGTAGACGCGCTCGAGCTTGTCGAGTGCGGACTGCGGTACGCTGGGCGCGATCGCCCCGCGGTTGCGCACGATGGGGGTGTCGATCACGCCGGGACAGACCACCGTCACGCCGACGGGCGTCCGGTCGAGTTCCATCGCCAGCGTGTCGGACAGTCCCAGCACCGCGTGCTTGGAGGCGGAATAGGCGCTCAGATGCGGGACCGGATGCAGGCCGGCGGCCGAGGCGACGTTGACCAGGTGACGCGGGCCGCCCGCCTCGAGCATCGCCGGCAGGAAGGCGCGGGTGACGTTGACGACGCCCATCAGGTTGACGCCTAGCACGTGCTGCCAGGCGCTGACCGGCGTCTCGACGAAAGGCCCGATGAAGCCGACGCCGGCGTTGTTGACGACGACGTCCGGCGCACCGGCCTCGCCGATCACCCGGGCGGCGACGGAATCGACGGCGGCGGGGTCGCCGACGTCGCAGGCGAGGGCCAGGCAGCGCCGGCCGGCCGCTTCGACCAGGGACGCCGTGTCGGCCAGCCTCGCCTCGTCGAGGTCGAGTGCCACGACGTGGGCGCCGGCGCGGGCGAACGCGTGCGCGGTCTCGAGGCCGATCCCCGACGCGGCGCCGGTGACGACGACGGAGCGCCCGGCGAGATCCTTCAGCGCCATGACGCGGTTCGAATTCCAGGTATGGCGTGGGCGCGCCCGTCCAAGGCCGCCGGCCCGGTGGGCAACAGCCGGCCCGGAAGGTCTGGCCGGCGCATCGAACGAGACGGACCGGTGTCGCTCATGAAGCCGCCGACCGACAATGACGAAGCTCCGTTCCTGGTTTGTCCCACTCGATGAACTGGGCGACTCGGCGGGAGGCGAGAAAGAGTGTGACCTGTCCGCCACATCCATACCGTATCTACGAATCATCTGGCAAGCGGCAGCGGTCCGGAATAAAGTCGATATGGTCGATCAACGACCGGCCGGAAGCAGCGCGATCGAGGGCCGGCAACAAGGCTCGTGATCAGAACAAAGGGTATGGGACAATGTCTTGGAGAGAGTGGCCCGGAACGGCAGGCGCTCGCGCGCGTCGAGGACGATGGGCGCCGATGCTCGGACTGGCGTTCGCTGCAGTCGCGGGCGCGCCTGCATTGGCCCAGACGCTCAACAGCGGCCAGGGGCTGTCGGCGAGCCAGCAGGTGTCGAACCCGCGTCCCGCCGCCCCGTCGAGCGAGCCGCCGCTGCCGGCGCCGGAATCGCTGTTTCCGAACGCGTTCGGGGCACGCCCCTGGCTGAACGATCACGGCATCGCCGTGCTGCTCGACAACATCAACGAACTCGGCGGCAACATCAGCGGCGGCGGCGGTCCCGCACCCGGCGGCATGCGCGTGACGACAGGCGGCGGCACCAGCCTCGACGGCCAGGTCGGCTTCGAGACCGACATCAACTGGGAGAGGCTCGCGGGCATCACCGGATTCTCCACCAACACCATCATCATCGCCCGCTACGGCGGGCTTCCGGCGAGCTACATGGTCGGCGACACGCTCGATCCGAGCTCGGAAGTTTATGGCGCCGGCGGCAACGTCGTCGCTCACCTCGTGCAGTTCTACGGCCAGGAGACGTTCCTCGGCGGCGGCCTCAACATCCAGGCCGGCCGGATCCCGCTCGACGACTATTTCGATGCATCGCCGCTGTTCTGCGCCTACGAATCGAACGCGCTGTGCGGCAATCCGAAGAACTTCGCCGGATACAATTTCTCGCACGTGACGTATCCCGACGCGGGCTGGGCGTTGCATGTCCTGTTCGCGCCGTCGCCGCACGCCTACATCCAGAGCGGCATCTTCTTCAGCCAGACCAACTTCTACAACTACGCCGAGAACTTCCGGTCCGGCTTCAATTTCGACACGTCCTACAACTCGGGCGAGGCGTTCCCGGTCGAGATCGGCTACATACCCTCGTTCGGACCGAACAAGCTGCCCGGTCACTACAAGCTCGGCTTCGTCTACGACAACAACAACCACACCGACGAGTATTTCTCGATCAACGGCGCTCCGTTCGAGCGGAACGGCCTGCCGCAGCGTGTGCGCAAGGGCGCGACCTCGGAGTATTTCCAGGCCGACCAGATGGTGATCCGCAACGGTCCCGGCCCGAACGCCGGCCTGGTGCTCCTGGCGGGCTACTCGCACAACGATCCGACGACCTCGCTCGGCGAGGACCAGTATTATGCCGGCGCCCAATATGGCGACTTCTGGCATGCCCGGCCGCTCGACCAGATCAATCTCCTGCTGACCTACCAGAACATCTCCGGCTACGCCGGCAAGTCGCAGGCGATCGCGCTGGAGGAAGGATTGCCGCCGCAACTGACCATCGGCGGCGCCACCGGCATCCAGACCTGGACGATGACGTTCGAGGCGAACTACGCGATCCACGTCTATCGCGGCTTCACCTTCGCGCCGGACTTCCAGTACTACATCCGGCCGAACGCGCAGTCGAACCTGCCCGATGCCGCGTTCCTCGGCTTCAAGAGCCACATCGAGTTCTTCTGAGCGTTCCGCGTCAGCTTGCCTTCATCCGACCGGCGATACGGCGGATGAAGGCGGCGGCGCGGTCGGGTGCTGCGATCGGCGTCATGTGGCCGCCGCCCTCGATCAGCTCGAGGTCGAGTTCCGGGAGACGGGCCGCGATCGCACTCCCGTTGGTGCGGTGATCGACGATCCTGTCGGCGTCGCCGGACAGGATGCCGATCGGGACCGAGATCTCTCCGTAGCGCGCGCTCAAGGCCGGAAGGTCCTGGTTGATCGAGACCATGTCGGCCGACGCGGCCTCGAAGCTCCACGGGCGCAAGCTCAGCAGGCTGCCGGCCTCGGTGGGGAAGTCGGGCGGCGCCGGGTCGGGGCCGAACAGCGCGTCGAGCGTGGCGTCGCGCTCGAGAATCGCCGACGGGATGGCGATGGTCCAGGCGACGAGCCGGCGCAGAAGGGGATTTTCGATGGCGAGAAGCCGAAACGGTTTCGGAACGGTGTAGGACGGCATGGTCAGCGGCGCGAGCAGTGCGAGACCGCCGACCCGCCCCGGATGGTCGAGCGCGGTCGCGAGCGCCATGGCGCCCCCCAACGAATGACCGACCAGCAACGGCCGCTCGAGACCGAGTGCGGCGATGAAGCCGGCGATGGTGCTGGCCTGCGCCGTCGGCAGGGCGGAGGCGCCTGGCGCACGCGTCGAGTGGCCCGAGCCGGGCCGGTCGATGGCGACGATCCGGAAATCATCGCGCAGACGTTCGACAAGGGAGTGGGTGAAGTTGCGGACCTGGCCGGCCAGGCCGGGGATGAGGACGATCGGCGGTCCGCTGCCCTCGTCGCCAGAGT
>CAXTUK010000109.1:329-7886 GCA_964247395.1 uncultured Acetobacteraceae bacterium | reverse complement strand
GGACGATGAAGCGGGGATGGCGTCAGCGCCGGCAGCAGGCGCCGTCTCGGGTTCCGCGTCGCCTGCCTCGATGGTCGCGAGGGTCGCGCCGACTTCGACTTCGTCGCCTTCGACGACCGCGTGGCGGCCCATGGTGCCGCCCCGCGGCGCGTTGACCTCGAGCGAGACCTTGTCGGTCTCGAGCTCGGCCACCGGCTCGTCGGCGGCGACCGCCTCGCCAGGCTGCTTGAGCCAGCGCGACACGGTCGCGGTGGTGACGCTCTCGCCGAGCGTCGGGACCTTGATTTCGACGGACATCGGTTCTCTTTCAGTGCGTCAGAGGCCCAGCAGCAGGCGGCGCGGGTCCTCGATGCCTTCCTTGACGCGGACCAGGAAGGAGACCGCCTCCTTGCCGTCGACGATGCGGTGGTCGTACGACAGAGCCAGATACATCATCGGGCGAACCTCGACCTTGCCGGCGGTGGCGACCGGCCGGTCCTGGATCTTGTGCATGCCGAGGATGGCGGATTGCGGCGCGTTGAGGATCGGCGTCGACATCAGCGAACCGTAGATGCCGCCGTTGGTGATGCTGAAGGTTCCGCCGGAGAGCTCGTCGAGCTTGAGCGCGCCGTCGCGGGCGCGCTTGCCGAAGTCGGCGATGCGACGCTCGATGTCTGCGAAGCCTAGCGTCTCGGCGTCACGCAGGACGGGAACCACGAGACCGTTCGGTCCGCCGACGGCGATGCCCATGTTGACGAAGTTGCGATAGACGATCTCGTCGCTGTCGATCTCGGCGTTGACGGCCGGGAACTCGGCGAGGCCGGCTGTGCAGGCGCGCACGAAGAACGACATGAAGCCGAGGCGCGCGCCGGCATGCTTCTTCTCGAAATGCTCGCGATACTGGGTGCGCAGCGCCATGACCGCCGACATGTCCACCTCGTTGAAGGTGGTGAGCATGGCGGCGTTGGCCTGGGCTTCCTTCAGGCGTCGCGCGATGGTCTGGCGCAGCCGCGTCATCTTGACGCGCTGCTCGCGCGGATCGTCGGCGCGAGGCGCCTTGGGCGCCGCCGGCGGCCTGGCGGTCGGCGCGGGACGCTCGAGGAAGGCGAGGACGTCGCCCTTGGTCAGACGGCCGTCCTTGCCCGTGCCCTGGCCGATGTCGGAGGCCGACACGTCGTTCTCCGTCATCACGCGGGCGGCGGCGGGCATCGGCGCGTGGCCGTTCTCGCGCGCGACGTCGGCATGCGGCGTCGCGGGCCGGGCGACAGGACCGCTCGGTCGCGGCGGCGGATTGATGCCCGCACCGGGCTTCTTCTCGGCCGACGCCGGGCTCGACGCTTTCGGCGTGCTCGCTGCTTGTCCGGCATCGAGGGTCGCGAGCAGCGCGCCCACCTCGACCTCCTCGCCTTCGGCGGCGGCGTGGCTGCCGAGCGTGCCGGCTTCGGGCGCGTTGACCTCGACGCTGACCTTGTCGGTCTCGAGTTCGACGACGGCTTCGTCAGCTCGGACGCTGTCGCCTGGCTGCTTGAGCCAGCGCGAGACGGTGGCGCTGGTGACGCTTTCGCCGAGCGTTGGCACATTGATGTCGGCGGTCATCGTGCGGTCCTCAATGTCCCTGGCGGTCTGCAACGTTGGAGTTTGCCCGGTTCATAACCCGAGCGCCGCGCCGACCAGCGACGCCTGTTCGGAGGCGTGCGTGCTGGCGAGTCCGGTCGCGGGCGAGGCCGCGTGTTGGCGTCCGACATATTCCACCCGCACGCCTTCGAGCCCGACCGCTTCCAGGGCGCGCTCGAGCAAGCGGTCGACGAAGTTCCAGGCGCCCATGTTGCCAGGCTCTTCCTGGCACCAGACGAAGCGTGCCGACTTGTAGCGGGAGAGCAGGCGCGCGAGCGACTTGAGCGGAAACGGGTAGATCTGCTCGAGACGGATGATGGCGACGTCATCGAGCCCGGCGTCGCGTCGCGCCTGGAGCAGGTCGTAGTAGACCTTGCCGGAGCAGATCACGACACGATGGACGAGGTCGTCGGCGACGATCGGCTCGATCTCGCCGATCACCGGACGAAACGTGCTGCTGCCGGCCATGTCGTCGAGCCCGCTCACGGCGAGCTTGTGCCGGAGCAGCGATTTCGGCGTCATCAGCACCAGCGGCTTGCGGTAGTTGCGCTTGAGCTGTCGGCGCAGCGCGTGGAAGTAATTCGCGGGCGTCGTCAGGTTGCAGACCTGCATGTTCCGCTCCGCGCAGAGCTGCAGGTAGCGCTCGAGACGGGCGGAGGAATGTTCCGGTCCCTGCCCTTCGTAGCCATGCGGCAGCAGCAGCGTCAGGCCGGACATGCGCAGCCACTTGGTCTCGCCGCTGGCCAGGAACTGGTCGATGATGACCTGCGCGCCGTTGGCGAAATCGCCGAACTGAGCCTCCCAGAGCACCAGCGTGTGCGGGTCGGAGAGCGTGTAGCCGTATTCGAAGCCGAGCACGCCGACCTCGGAGAGCAGCGAGTTGTAGACCTCGAAACGCGCCTGGCCCTGGTCGATGTTGTTGAGCGGGATGTATTCGTCCTGGGTCGACTGGTCGATCAGCACGGCGTGACGCTGGCTGAAGGTGCCGCGCTGGCAGTCCTCGCCCGACAGGCGGACGCGGTGGCCGTCGAGCAGCAGCGCGCCGAAGGCGAGCGCTTCGGCGGTCGCCCAGTCGATGCCGGCGCCGGTCTCGATCGCCTGGCGCTTGGCGTCGAGCTGGCGGGCGATCTTGGGGTTGAGGTCGAAACCGTCGGGCACGTTGGTGAGCGCCTGGCCGATGCGGAGCAGGTTGTCGCGCGGCACCGCTGTCGGATCGTTCTCGATCTCGCCGTCATCGTTGGCCTGCTTGATGCCGGTCCAGCCGCCTTCGAGCCAGTCGGCCTTGTTGGGCTTGTAGTTCTTCGATGCATCTGCGGCCTGGCCGAGGCGGGTCGCGAATTCGTCCCACATCGCGGCGGATTGCTCCGGCGTGATCACGCCGTCCTGCTCGAGTCGTGCCGCGTAGATGGTTCGCGTGGTGCGCTGGCCGCGGATGGCGCGATACATGACGGGCTGGGTGAAGGCCGGCTCGTCGGTCTCGTTGTGGCCGTGCCGCCGGTAGCAGACGACGTCGAGCACGATGTCGGAGCCGAACTCCTGACGATAGTCGGTGGCGAGGCGCGCGGCGTAGATCACGGCTTCGGGCTCGTCGCCGTTGACGTGCAGGATCGGACACTGGACGGTCTTGGCGACGTCCGTGCAGTAGAGACCGGAATAGGCGTGCGCCGGAACGGTGGTGAAGCCGATCTGGTTGTTGACCACGACATGAATGGTGCCGCCGGTGCGGTAGCCGATCAGCTGGCTCATCGCGAGGGTTTCGTAGACGCAGCCTTGGCCGGCGAAGGCGGCGTCGCCATGCATCAGGATGCCCATCACGCGGCGCCGGCTCCTGGTGTCGCCCTGGCGGTCCTGCGAGGCGCGGACCTTGCCGACGACGACGGGATCGACCGCTTCGAGGTGGGACGGGTTCGGAAGCAGCGAGATGTGGACGTTGCGGCCGGCGATGTCGACGTCGGTCGAGGTCCCGAGATGGTATTTCACGTCGCCTGAGCCCTGCACGTCGTCGGGCTTGCTGGACAGGCCGGCAAACTCGCCGAACAGCGCGGGGAGCGGCTTGCGGACGATGTTGACCAGCGTGTTGAGACGGCCGCGATGCGGCATGCCGATGACGATGCCCGTCGTGCCGGACGACGCGGCGCTCTCGATGATCGCGTGCAGGGCGGCGATGGTCACCTCGCCGCCCTCGAGGCCGAATCGCTTGGTGCCGACGAAGCGCTTCTGGCAGAACGCCTCGAAGCCTTCGGCCTCGGTCAGGTGCTGGAGGATGCGGAGCTTCGCTTCGGGCGGGAACGCCGCTTCCCAGGGAGCGCCTTCCATGCGGGCCTGGATCCAGGCCTTTCGGCGCGGGTCCTGCATGTGCATGTACTCGACGCCGATCGGGCCGCAGTAGCTCCGGCGCAGGATTCCGGCCAGTTCGCGGACGGTCGCGGTGTCGGCGCCCACGAGATTGACGGCATCCTCGCCGACATGGATCGGCCGGTCGAGGGCCGCCGCGCCGTCGAAGCCGTAGCTGGCGGGATCGAGGTCGCCATGCGAGCGCGATTTCTGCAGGCCGAGCGGATCGAGCCTGGCTTCGAGGTGGCCGCGGACACGGAACGAGTGGACGAGCCGCATGGCGCGCAGGCTGCGGTCGACCTGTTCGTCGAGCGCAGCTTGGTCGAACGTCGGCTTGGCGGCGGGACGCGGGACTGCCTCATTGGGCAGCGCGAAGCTCCTGGGCGCCCAGGAGGCGCCCGACGCATCCTCGAGCACGGCGCGGGCCTCGTCGTTGAGCGCCGCGAAGAACTCGCCGAAGCTCGGATCGACGCTGGCCGGATCCATCGCCCATCGCGCGTAGATGTCGGCGATGTAGGCGGCGTTCGCGCCGTTGAACGCGCCCGCGAGGATGTCAACGCCCGCCATGTCGTCTCGTCGTCCTTCTCATGCCGCCGGGAGATCGGCGATCAGGTGGGTCGAACTCCCAGCTTCTTGAAGTCCTCGACCAGCTTCCTGACCGCGCCGCAGGACGCCTCGAAGGCCGCGCGTTCGGCATCGGTGAATTCGACCTCGACGATGCGCTCGACGCCCCCTGCGCCGATGACGACCGGCACGCCGACATAGAGGCCGCTCTGGCCGTATTCGCCGTTCAGCAGGACCGCGCAGGGCAGCACCCGCCGCTTGTCGCGAAGATAGCTCTCCGCCATCGCGACCGCGGAAGCGGCGGGCGCATAGAAGGCGCTGCCCTTCTCGAGCAGCTTGACGATCTCGCCGCCGCCGGCCGCGGTGCGGGCGACGATGGCGTCGATGCGTTCCTCGGTGGTCCAGCCCATCCGGATCAGGTCGGGCACCGGAATGCCGGCGACCGTCGAGTAGCGGGTCAGCGGCACCATGGTGTCGCCGTGGCCGCCGAGCACGAAGGCGGTGACGTCCTCGACGGAGACATCGAACTCGTCCGCCAGGAAATGCCGGAAGCGGGAACTGTCGAGCACGCCCGCCATGCCGACGACCTTGCGGTGGGGCAGGCCCGATTTCTGTTGCATCACCCAGACCATGACGTCGAGCGGGTTGGTGATGACGATGACGAACGCGTCGGGCGCGTGGGTCCTGATGCCGTCGGCGACCTGGCCGATCACCTCGGCGTTCTTGGCGAGCAGGTCGTCGCGCGACATGCCGGGCATGCGCGGGAAGCCGGCAGTGACGATGACGACGTCCACCCCCGCGATGGCGGCGTAGTCGGACGTGCCGACCATTGTCGCGTCGAAGCCGTCGACCGGGGCTGACTGCATGATGTCGAGCGCCTTGCCGGCGGCGACGCCGCCGAACACGTCGAACAGCACGACGTCGCCGAGTTCCTTCAGGCCGATCAGGTGGGCCAGCGTGCCGCCGATGTTGCCCGCGCCGATCAGCGCGATCCTGTTGCGTGCCATGACATCCCCGAGGCGCTCGGCCGGGCCCCGTGGCGGACGCCCCGCGGATCGCCCGGATTGCCGTGGAGCCGGGCGGAGGCTTAGTCCCTCTTGGCGGGCGGGACAACCCGCCACGGGCTGCGATCCGGAGGGGGCATGTCGGGACAGACGCGATTGATCCATTCATCGGACTGGCAGATCGGGCGGATGTTCCGCTTCGCCGACGACGTGACGCTCGGCGTGCTCGCGGACGCGCGGTTGGAGGCGATCGGGCGCATCGGAGCGCTCGCCCGGGCCGAGGATGCGCCGACCGTGCTCGTGGCGGGCGATGTCTACGACGTCGAACGGCCGAGCGAGCGGACCCTCCGCCAGCCGATGGAACGGATGGCCGCCTGCCCGGACGTGGCCTGGCACCTGATCCCGGGAAATCACGATCCGCACCGGCCGGGCGGCGCGTGGGACCGCCTGCTGAGGACGGGGCTGCCGCCCAACGTCACGGTGCATGTCGAGCAACGCCCGGCCGAGATCGGAGGGGTATGGCTGCTTGCGTCGGCGCTCCGGGAGCGTCACGCGAGCGGGGACCCGACCGAGTGCTTCGAGTCGATGGCGACGCCGGACGGCGCTGCGAGGATCGGGCTGGCGCATGGATCGATCCGCGGTTTCGGCAATGACGGCACGAGCGGCCACAACCGGATCGCGAGCGACCGCGCGGCGCGGTGCGGCCTCGCCTATCTGGCGCTCGGGGACTGGCACGGGGCGCAGCAGGCAGCGCCGCGCACCTGGTATTCGGGGACGCCGGAGATCGACGATTTCGCGGTCGGCGGCAACGGCGGCGGCGAGGTGCTCGTCGTGGCGATCGACGGTCCTTCGGCGCCGCCGCGCGTGGCGCCGCACCGGGTCGGCCGTTTCTCCTGGCACCGGGTGGAACAAGACCTGTTCAGTGCTGCGGACATCGAGGCGCTCGAGGCGCGGCTGCGCGTCATCGCACCGGCGCTCGACCGGGCACTGGTTCGCCTGATCGTGACGGGCACCCTCACGCTGGGCGAAATCGCGCTGTTCGATGAGCGGATCGCGGGACTGGCGGCGGCGCTTCGGCTGCTGCGGATCGAGCGCGACGATCTGGTGACCCGGCCCGATCAGGCCGACCTGGAAGGGATCGAGACGGCGGGACCGGTCCGGATCGCGGCGGAACGCCTCGCGGCGTCGGCAGATGCAGGCGACGCGATCTCTGCCGCAGCGCTGGTCCGGCTGGCGCACCTGGCGCGACGGGTGCAGACGGAAAGCGGCGCATGAGACTGGTCTCGCTCGAGGTCGAGAACTTCCGCAAGTTCCGGCTTCCGCACAGGATCGGCGCCTTCGGACCTCGGCTGAACGTGCTCTGCGGACCGAACGAGTTCGGCAAGTCGACGCTGCTCGCCGCGCTGTCGGCGGTGCTGTTCCAGAAGCACGGCGCGCGAACCGGAGCGATCCGGGCGCGGCAGACGCTCGGCAGCGACACGGCGCCGAGGGTGGCGCTCGCGTTCACGATCGGGGGCGCCACGTGGCGGGTCGAGAAGCGCTTCCTGGCGCGCCCGTTCGCACGGCTGACCGGGCCGGATGGCAGCCGGTTCGACGGCGATGCGGCCGAGACGCGGCTGCGCGATCTTCTCGGTTTCGAGGCCGGCGGCAAACCGGAGCATCTCGGCCTGTGGAACGCGCTCTGGGTGGCGCAGGGCGGCTCGTTCGCCCAGGCCGAACTCGAAGCAGGGTTGGCCAGGACCACGCTGACGAGCTGCCTGGAAGCCGAACTGGGCGGGATCGCCGGGTTCGGACGCGGGGACGCGCTGCTTCGAACCGTCGAGGAGGAATTGTCGGCGCTGCGCGACGTTCACGGACGGCCGAAGGGAGCGCGGCGGACCCTCGCCACGGAACTCCAGGACAAGCGCGCGCTGATCACCGAGCTCGAGAGCCGGCGCACGCGGCTGGCGGACGACCTGACGAAGCTGGCGGAGCACGAGCGGCGCCGGGCGAGGGTTCGCGACGAGGCGCAGGCCGGCCGGGAGCAGGCGGAGATCCTCGGATTGCGGGAGGCTCTCGCGAG
>CAXTUK010000109.1:0-319 GCA_964247395.1 uncultured Acetobacteraceae bacterium | reverse complement strand
CGCCTCGGAGGGGGGGCGCGCCTGCCGAGCGCCGAGCGCCCCGCCGCGGCGCCGGGGGGGGCCTCGGCCGCGCTGTCGGCCGCACACATGAAGTCCGCTCACGCATCGGCGGACGTGGCCCGACGCCTCGCTGCTCGCCAGGAGATCGAGGAGCTGGAACACGCCGCGATCGGCCTCAACACGCGCTCGCTGGAACTCACCGTTCTGGCCGAGAACGCGACCCGGAGCGCCGAGGCCACGCGCGCGGCGCGCGAGGCGGCGGATGCCGAAATGGTCGCGGCGGACGCGGCGCTGGGCGAGGCGGCGCGCCGCCCGGAGG
>CAXTUK010000108.1:252-7895 GCA_964247395.1 uncultured Acetobacteraceae bacterium | reverse complement strand
GTTCCCGACGCGAGGTCGGCCGCGACCACGTCGAGCGGCATGCCGCCCCACCCCAGACCGGAGCGAAGGAAGGCATGCTTGGCGCCCAGGTCCGCCAGGCGCCAGGTCCTGGTGGACAACACGCCGAACTCGCGATCCTTGGACAGCGTCGAGCGGTCGGTGAGCACCAGTTGGACGTGCTCGGCCAGCGCGTCCTTCGGGATTGGGCCGGCGTAGCTCCCAAGCGGGTGACGGGGCGAGGCCACGAAGCCCATCCGCACCTGGCGCAGCTTCTCCCTGGCCAGGCTCGGCGGCAGGATCGGCAGCGAGCCGGCGACGCCGAAGGCGCACCGCCCGTCGAGCACCGGCGCGATCACGGCGCCCAGAGCCTCCACGTAGAGGCGCAACGGCACGCCCGGAAACGCGGCGTGGAACGCCGTCACCGCGACCGTGACCACCTCGATCGGGAACAGCACGTCGATCACGACGCTCAGCTCCGGCTCGAGGCCGCCCGCCAGACCCTTGGCCCGCGCCTTGAACTGATCGACGCTGCCTACGGCGGCCCGAGCATCGGCCAGGAGCGCGCGTCCGGCTTCGGTGAGCACGGGGTAGCGGCTCGACCGGTCGAACAAGGTCACGCCCGTATGCGCCTCCAGGTTGGCCAGGGCCTGGCTGACCATCGATTGCGCGCGGCGGAGCTTGCGCCCGGCGGCGGAAAAGCTGCCCTCGTCAGCTGCGGCAATGAATGTGCGCAGCTGGTCCAGTGACACACCGTCCAGCATCTATCACGTTATCGGATGGTTCATATCACTTCGTATAGGCTTCCGCACTGGACGAGCCAATCCGAAGTTCAGCCCGTCAATGAACGGGACCAGTCTCATGCAGCAAGCCGCTACCCTCGACAGCCCAGGCCGTGCGCGCAACTACGCCGCCTGGGCTTTGCAGATCATCCTTGCCCTGGCCTTCCTGGCCGCCGGCGGTTCCAAACTCGCGGGCGTTCCGATGATGGTCCAACTGTTCCACGCGATCGGCGTCGGCCAGTGGTTCCGGATCGTGACCGGCCTCATCGAAATCGTCGGCGCCGTCGGTCTGCTGGTGCCGGGTTTCGCCGGACCCGCCGCGCTCTGGCTCGGCTTCACGATGGTCTGCGCGACGACCACCCACCTTGCCGTTCTGCACACAAACCCCGCCCCGGCCGTCGTGTTGATCGTTCTCAACGCGGTCCTCGCATTCCTGCGCCGGGAGCAGATTTCCGCGTTCCTGGCGCAAGGCAGGCACATGTCCAGCGCGTCGGCATAGCCGACGGGGCGCGAAAGAGGCAGATGACAAGCCAAGGTATTGGAAGCCGATCATGAAAATCCTCCACATCGACACCAGCATTCTCGGCGGCGGCTCGGTGTCGCGCGAGATGACCGCCCTGATCGTGAAGCGCCTGACCGCAGGCGCCGACGCCGACGTGACGTACCGCGATCTGGTCGCCCAGAACCTGCCGCATCTGACCATGGCCAGCCTGCCAAGCGCCCACCCTGCCGCGGCCGCCGCCGGCCCGCTCGACGCGGCGGCGCAGGCGATACGCGACGACAGCGACCGCATGCTGGAGGAGTTCCTGGCCGCCGACACGGTGGTGCTTGGCGTTCCGATGTACAACTTCACCGTCCCCACCCAGCTCAAGGCCTGGTTCGACCGCCTCGTGATACCGGGCAAGACGTTCCGCTATGGCGCCAACGGCCCCGAAGGCCTGGCGTCGGGCAAGCGGGTCATCGTGGCGATCGCCCGAGGCGGCTTCTACGGGCCGGACACGGCGACGGTCTCGGCCGAGCACGCGGAGAGCCTGATCCGCACGACAATGGGTTTCATGGGCATCAGCGACCCGGAATTCATCCTGGCCGAGGGTCTGGCCGCAGGCGACGCCAACAAGGCCAAGGCCCTCGCGTCCGCCCGCGACGCCGTCGGGCAGTTGGTGATCTAGACCGAACGTTTCCCTGGCTCTGTCGGCTCCGTGGTTCTTTCCGCGGTCGGCACCGGGCCGCCGCATGTCGGCGTTCAGGACGTGGACGCCGCAACGTCTGGACGCGGTTCCTGATACCAGCCCGCCTCGGCACCACGCCGTTGACAACCTCGGCACCGTCCTGTGACGGGTCGACGTGGATCCGAAAGGCCGCGTGGTGAACCGGCAACGGGCACGCTCGATTCACTTCCTCGCGCTGTGGTGGTTCCTGCTATACATCCTGGCGCACGTGACGCTGGTGTCGATGACCGGTCCGGCGCGGATCAGCCTGAACATGATGTGGGCTGGCGTGAACGACGATCCGTGGAGCGGCTTCGCGATGTTCGCGCCGCTGATCACGCTGGTCGGGCTGCTGTGGTGGCGCGCGTCCCCCTTCACCATCCGCCACGCCCGGCTGGTGCAGAAAACGGGCGAGTTCATGGTCGGCTGGATCAAGAACTTCGCCGAATGGTGGTCCCCCGACGGCCGACTGACCGAGAAGGACATCTCGCCCTGCTTCTGGCCGGACCGCACGATGCCAGCTTCAGCCGAGTTCGATACGTTGGTGTCAACCGTGCGCGTATGCCTGTCCGCCAAACCATGATCCGATGGGCAATCGGCTATGATAGTCCGCTTCTTGACGGCGGACCTTCGCCTGCTGGCGCCCCCGGGGTGTGACCAAGTGAGGCTGAACTGGCCACGCCCTACACACCGGCATTCGACGCCAAAGCGGGATGTTCAGTGGAGTACGTCGGCTTCAGCTTGTCCTCGACCCACTGGCGGAAGCTGGTCGTCCCGATAACGGCGGTCGATCGCGCAGCCACGTTGTCCATTCCTTCGTTCTTGGCACGCAGCATATCGACGTAACCTTGCGCGAAAGCATCGGTCAGGCCGCGCCCGGTAAGTTGCGCCTTGAAGGCGTCGAACGGAACCTGCTGGTAGGTGACCTCACGGCCGATGACCTCCGAAATGATTGTCGCAAGATCGCTATACGATAGCTCCTCGGGTCCAAGCATCGGCACGTCCTCCTGCCCCGTCCAGGACCGGTCCCGCAGCAGCCGGGCAGCAGCAACGTCCGTGTCGCGCGTGGCGGTGTGCGGGAGCTTTTTGTCGGGATCGATCGGACCGAACATCCGCCCTTGGCGGATCGCATCGACCTGTTGGAGCGCGTTGTCCATGAAGGCCGGCAAGGCGAGCCCACGGACGGCAGCGCCGGTCATACACAGCAGATCGACCATGTGGATCGAGCCGGTCGTAATCCCGGCCTTCTCCTGCCACTCGGTGTCGCGTCCGAGCGTGGTAGCGGCGACGATGTGGGCGATGCCGTGGCGGCGCATTGCCTCGGCACCGGGGCGAGCGAAATCGACCGTGGCAGCAGCGGGAGTTTCGGACGGAGTGGGCGGGCAAAGCCAGAATATCGCATCGGAGCCTTGAAAAGCGCGATCGACACGGCCGCGTCGCCGTGCGAACCCTCGATGATTTCAATCCGTTCCCGGACCGTCCGAGGCAGCTTGGTCGGATCGCGCACGATCACGCGCAGGGCGTCGCCCGCATCAAGCAGGTGCTGAACGACGTGGTGTCCAATATTGCCGGTCGGCGTCGTGACGACTGTGGTGCTTCCGCGCGGGTCGCCTCCGGGTAGGCCCTTGTCCACTCTTCCCGCGTGAACGGTGTGACGAGCGCTTCCATCTAGCAAATGCCGGCTACGCGTTCGGGATGCCGGGTCGCCCAGTCCAAGCCAAGAGCCGATCCCCAATCGTGCAGCACGAGCACGATCCGGTTCCCAGCGCGAGCTTTTCCCAAAGATTGAACAGGTGGTCGCGCTGCTCGGCGTATGTGTAGCGGTCCGGCTCGGAGTCGCTCAGCTTGTCGGACCCGCCCATGCCGATCAGGTCGCAGGCCACCAGCCGGCGGCTCAACCTTTCGCAGTGCGGCATGATGTTGCGCCAGAGGTACGATGACGTCGGGTTGCCGTGCTGAAAGAGGATCGCCTCGCCCTCGCCGATGCAGGCCATGCTCCGGCCGCGTACGGTCGTGGTCTTCAAGCTGCCGAAAGGCTCACTGGAAAGAGGCACGTTTGATTCGCTCGGGTGTGAAGGCCGGTGTCGCAGATGCCGGCTTGGCGCTCAGCGGCGAAGCCGGCACACGAAGTCAGCCACGGCTCTGCCGACTTCCGGGCCACTGGATTCCTGAAGAAAGTGCCCACCCTTTACCCGCACCTCGGTCTGGTTCGCCAAACCTTCGTAGAAGGCCGCGAAACGCCCCGCGCTGATGAAGCCTGGATCCGGCCTGACCCAGAGTTTCGGCACTGTGCTACCCTTGAGCCAGTCGGTAAACCCGGAGACGACCTCCGCCACCTCGCGCGGCGAGCCGTCTATCGGGATCTGGCGAGGCCACGTCAGTGTCGGCCGGCGATCCTCTCCGGCGATGAGGAACGGACGGCGGTACTCCGCCTGGTCGGCGTCGGACAGGTTGTCCTTCTCGGGACCGATCAGGAAGGATTCCACAAAGCTGTTTTCGCGAAGAACCATGTCCTCGCCGGCGTCGGATCGGAATGCCTTGATGATGTCGCGGGCGAAGTCGTCGGGGAAGTCGCTCCAGACGAGCGGCAAGGGAGCCGCTTCCATGTGAGCGATGCCTTGTATTCGATCCTGGTGCTGGTGCGCCCAATCGAAACCAAGCGTGCCACCCCAGTCGTGGATGACGAGGACGACGTCGCGGTCGAGGCCCAGCTCCTCCCAGAGCGCGAACAGAAACTCGCGTTGCTCAGCGTAAGTGTACCGGTCAGGTCCCGAGTTCGGGAGCTTATCGGAGTCGCCCATGCCGATCAGGTCGCAGGCAATTAGCCGGCCAAGCCCGACGCAGGCCGGCATCACCTTGCGCCAGAGATAGGAGGAGGTCGGATTGCCGTGCTGGAAGACGATGGGCGCGCCTTCGCCCTCGTCGATATAGGCCATCTTCCGGCCCTCGATTTCGATGAACTTCTTGGCTGCGAACGAACCGTCAGTCACCTGCATCTCCCCGAAGCATCGCCTGCCCTTGGTGGAAGGCTGACCCCCGCCATCGCTTGCGATTTAGTGAAGCGATTGCTACACTATCATCAGATTTGGGTCAAAGGGATTTTTGAGTGGCCGATCCAATATGGACAACCGCACATGGGACGACATCGCGCATTCGACATGGAGGAGGCAGTTGCCGCCGCGACCAAGCTGTTCTGGCGGGGCTATGACAGGACGTCGCTCACTGATCTGACCGGCGCACTGGGCATCGGGCCAGCAAGCTTTTACTTCGCTTTCGGAAGCAAGGAGGCGCTGTTCCGCCGAGTGGTGGATCGATACATCGCGTTCCAGGCCGACGCCTTCGAGCGCGCGTTCCAGGCCTCTACGACCGCCGCCGGCGTGAAGGCGCTGCTTCGCGGCTACATTGACGTGGTGACCGACCCTGAGCACGCGCCGGGCTGCCTCGTTGTCAACAACTCGCCCTCTGCCGACGCCGGCGACGCCTTGCGGCAATGGCTTGCTGGGCATCGTGAGGCGCTACGGGTCAGGCTGGAGGAACGGTTTTCCGCGGACCTCGCGAGCGGCAAGCTGCCGGATGATTTCGAGCCGAAGGCGATGGCCCGCTTCGTCGTAACCCTTGCCGGCGGCCTTGCCGTCGAAGCCCAGTCGGGAGCGAAGCGGCAGGACCTCTACGCGATGATCGATTTCGCTTTGAAGGACTTCGCTGACGACCGGCATTAGCAGATCAAACAAAACCCTCATGAATGACGACGACATACGCGAAGTCTTTGCGCCTCTCGGACCGGTCTCGATTCGGCGGATGTTCAGCGGAAAGGGCGTGTATTTTCAGGGTGTGATTGTCGCCATCGTGTATGGAGACGAGCTGCGGCTTAAGGCCGACTCGATCAGCGCACCGGAGTTCGAGGCCGCTGGCTCAACGCAGTGGGCCTACGAAGGACATCGGGGAGAGGTGATGATGCCCTATTGGTCCATCCCGCACGACGCCTTCGATAACTCAGACTCGATGGACCGTTGGGTGCGCCTGGCATCCGACGCTGGGCTTCGGGCACGGGCGCCGAAGAGGGCGGTCCAGCGACGTGCGACATCACCTAAATTTCGTCGGACGTGAACGCCCTCCCCTTCGGAGCTGGCGATAAGAGCAGCAAGATTTTACCGGCGTGGATTGCGTCCGACCAACTCCCGAGCGGTCTCAAACACCTGTCCGACAAACCACCCCGGTACGGACGCGCCCCTTCTGTCCGGAAATCCCGGAGTCATCCACCGCAAGGCGGACATATTGAATGCCGGACGGGAAGACGGACAAGGGCCTACCCGGAGGCGACCCGGCGCGGATGCGCCACGATCTGTCGCGTTTCCCGGCACGGTGCTCACGGCCCGACCTCTCGGCGCGGCGGTAACTCGAGGCGCGTGTCTTCAAACAGGCCTCACCCAGCCGCGAAGGGGCACGGAGAACACCAATGACCGCCGCGCGCGATCCTTGCTATGCTCGCCTCGCATGCTCACCGACCTGCCCAACCTGCTGACCTTGTCCCGCATCGCCGCGATCCCGGTGCTGGTGCTGCTCGTGCTGCTGCATCGGCCCGACGCGGATCTCGGGGCGGCGCTGGTCTTCGCGCTCGCCGGCGTCACCGACTGGTTCGACGGCCATCTCGCGCGCAGCCGGGCTCAGCTGTCCGAGCTGGGGCGCATGCTCGACTCGATCGCCGACAAGCTGCTGGTCGGCGCATCGCTGATGGTCCTGGCCGGCGCCGCCCGGCTGCCGCTGGCGGGTCTGCTGCCGGCGATCGTGATCCTGCTGCGCGAGATCCTGGTCAGCGGGCTGCGCGAATATCTCGGCGGACTGCAGATCGGCCTGCCGGTGACCCGGCTCGCCAAGTGGAAAACGGGCGCGCAGATGACCGCCCTGGGCCTGCTGCTCGCCGGCGACGACGGGGCGCGGCTGGCCGGGCTCGGCGCGCTCCATGTCAGCCAGCTCGGCGCGGTCATGCTGTGGCTGGCGGCGCTGCTGACGCTGATCACCGGCTGGGACTACCTGACGACCGGCCTCCGGCATGTCGGCGCCCCCGACGTGCGGCCCGGCCCGGCGCGTTAGGGCAACACTCCGGCCCCAACCGCTCCCGAACGCTTGAGCCCGTGCCGACGAGAGGGCACATTCCGCCGCGACGAAGGCGGCCGGTCCGCAAGGGAGTTTGCTCGATGCGTCGGCTGGCAGTTCCGCTCGCACTGACGGCACTCGTGATGACCTCATTGGGCGGCTGCTCCGGGTTCGGCCAGTTCACGCGCAACACCTTCACCCTGCCCGGCGCCAACCCGGACCAGCCGAGCGGCACCAGCGAGGTCATCCAGCGCGTCGAGGCGCGGCCGATGACGACCGAGCCGATCCAGCCGGAAGCCGGCATCGTCTGGCCGGGGCCGCCGAAGCCGTTCCCGACCCTCAACGAGGTCGAGAAGCAGACCCAGAACGGCCAGGTGGCGATGCCCTACTCGTCGAGCGGCGCGGGGGCCGGTCCGGGGCAGGGGCCGTCGGCGTTCGGGCCGGGCAACGGCCAGACCAGCGGGTCGAAATACAAGATGCAGGCCAATCCGAACGCGCCCAGCACGATCACCATCCCGAACGGCAATGGCACCAGCACGATCATCTCCCCCGACGGCAGCGT
>CAXTUK010000108.1:0-228 GCA_964247395.1 uncultured Acetobacteraceae bacterium | reverse complement strand
GCCGACGCCGACGGACGGGTCGCCGGGCGGAAAGTAGCGCCGGCCGTCCCATATCGGCGTCATGCCGACCGAGCCGCCGATCCGCATCGTCTACCTGGCCTGGCTGCGCGAACGAGCCGGGCTGTCCGAGGAGACGATCGACCTGCCCGACGGCGTCGGCACGGTGGCGGCGCTGATCGACTGGCTGCGCGCCAGGGGCGGGCGGCAGGCGGCGGCGCTGGCCGCGCC
>CAXTUK010000107.1:0-7914 GCA_964247395.1 uncultured Acetobacteraceae bacterium | reverse complement strand
GTGCTGATCCGAGGCAATGCACTCTGATCGCACGTGCGATGATTTTTTCACATGTCTGGATGCTGGTTAACGCGACGCGACCGCGTCGTTGTTGCCGTCGTGCAACATGGCGATGTCCCAGCCCTCGCGGTGCGGTCGGCATTCGAGCGGGACGCAGTTGGCGAGCCGGACGTGGATCGGCAGGCCGAGCGCCTGCCTGATGCCGCGGAACAGGGCGCCGTGGGCGACGAACAGCGTCGGGCCGCCGGGCGACTCCTCGGCGGCGAGATGGCGGGAGAGAACGGCGGCGCCGCGCGCCGACAAGTCGGCGAAGCTCTCGCCGCCCGTCGGGGTGTAGATGCCGTCGATCCAGTCCTCGTACCAGCGTCCCATGACATCGCCCTCGTGCTCGCCGAAGGCGACCTCGTGCAGATCGTCATCGATGGCGAGCGGCAGGCCGAGGCGCCGGGCGACGGCGGACGCGGTCTCGCGTGCCCTGGACAGGGGCGAGGCGACGATCGCCCCGATCTCGTGGCCGGCGAGGATGCGGGCGGCGTCCTCCGCCTGGTCGCGGCCGCGCGCGTTGAGCGGGACGTCGGACAGGCCCTGGGCGCGGCTGGCGGCGTTCCAGTCGGTCTCGCCGTGACGGAGATAGAGGAAGCGCCGGCGCGGGACGGCCATCAATCGAAGAGCGAACTGACGGAGCTCTCGTCGGAGATCGCGCGCATGGCGTTGGCGAGCCACTGGGCGATGCTGAGCTGGCGCACGTTCTCGGCGAGCCGCACGGCTTCGGTGGCAAGGATGCTGTCGGTAATGGTCATCATCTCGATCGGCGAGGCGGCGACGCGGGCGACGGCGCCGCCGGTCAGCACGCCGTGGGTGCAGTAGACGCTGGCGGATCGAGCGCCGTTGCCGATCAGCGCGGAGGCGGCGTTGCAGAGCGTGCCGCCGGAATCGATGATGTCGTCGATGAGGATGCAGTCGCGGTCGGCGACATCGCCGATGACGTTCATCACCTCGGAGACGCCGGCGCGTTCGCGCCGCTTGTCGATGATCGCGAGGTCGGCGTTCAGACGCTTGGCGAGCTCGCGGGCGCGGACGACGCCGCCCGGGTCGGGGGAGACGACCATCAGTTCGCGGCCGTCGTAGCGGGACTTGATATCGCGGGCGAACAGGGGCGCGGCGAAGAGGTTGTCGACCGGGATGTCGAAGAAGCCCTGGATCTGGCCGGCGTGCAGATCCATCGTCAGCACGCGCTGGGCGCCGGCCTCGGTGATCAGGTTGGCAACCAGCTTGGCGGAGATCGGGGTCCGAGGGCCGGATTTGCGGTCCTGCCGGGCATAGCCGAAATAGGGGACGACGGCGGTGACGCGCCGGGCCGATCCGCGACGCAGCGCGTCGAGCATGATCAGCAGTTCCATCAGGTTGTCGTTGGCCGGATAGCAGGTGGACTGCACGACGAAGACGTCCTCGCCGCGGACGTTCTCCTGGATCTCGACGAAGATCTCCATGTCGGCGAAACGCCGGACGGTGGCGCGGCAGAGCGGCAGGTTGAGGCAGGCGGCGACCGCTTCGGCGAGCGGCCTGTTGCTGTTGCAGGCAACGATCTTCACGCCAGCTTCTCCCGGGGACGCCGCGCGGTGCTTAGCAACCGCGGCGACCGGCGGCAATGTGACAGAACGCGTTAGCCCGATCTGGGGTCCCGGGCGGTGGGTCCGTCGAGGAGTTGGGGCTCCGAGGCTGCGAAGCTATCGACAGCAAGGCCAGGGCGCTGCCCTGGACCCGTTGGGGCCGGCGGCCCCAAACCTGCGACACATTGAGCATATTGACGGTCCAGGGGCCGAGAGCCGGCCACCAGGCGGGCGACTTCGCGGTCGGACAGGTCGCGCAGGAGGGTTTCTTCCGCGCTGGGCAATGGTGAACGGACCGGGCGGGCCTCGTCGTCGAGCACGAACTCGGGTTCCGGCTCGGATGGCGGGTCGGCCGAGGGTTCCGACGGGACGGGCTCGCCCTGCCCGGCCGCCTCGGGAGGCGCCTCGGCCTCGTCCGCCGCGTCCGCGTTCTCGAAATCCTTGATCTGCTTGAGCAGTTTTCCGGCGTTGTTGTAGTCGCCGCCTTCCATCAGGTGCCAGGTGCAGATCCGCATCAGGTCGAGCGTCGAATGCCTGGCGAAGGCCAGTCGCATGTAGGGGTTTTCGGTGATCGAGAGCAGCCGCGCGGCACGATCGATGTTGACCAGGGGCTGCGGAGCGGGCTTGCGGCCGGCGCCGGCGCGCTTGCCGCCCCACTTCCTGCGCGCGAGTTCGCGGAACTCCTCGACGAGGTGATCTTCGTGGGGCTGGGGCGTCGGCATGGCGGCAGGATCGCGCTGTCTTCATTCCGGCGCGCGGGTTTTCCGACTTGAAATTCGCGTGTCAATCAAGTCTGCCGGCAGCCCGGAATCACAGGATCGCGGACGTCGCCTGCCTGACCTGCCTGGCATCGGAGGGCAGGGCGTCGACGGTCTCCGACGCCTTGGCGCGCCACTGGTCGGCGGTGAGGCTGCCGGCGTCGACGGCGTCGGCCCGGGCCTGGAGGTCGGTCGCGAGATGTTGCTGCCGCGTCCTCTCCGAGGGGTCGACGAGCTGGATGTAGTTCGCCGCCGCGCCGAGTTCGCAGCGGACGAGCGCGGCGAACAGGCCGGGGCGGATCGGGTAGGTGGTCCGGCATGCGGCGAGCTCGACATGCTCCTGCTCGGCCGCCTGCCTGGCCTTGTCCTGACCACAGGCGGCGAGGCACAGCAGGACGAAGAGGACATGTCTCGGGCGCATCGCACCGCTCCTGACGAGGGCCGGTGCTGTTCTAGGCCCGGTGCCTGTGGAAGGGGAAGGCGCGCCGGGGCGCTCCTCGATCATCGCGAGAGCCGGCTGATGCGGCGTCGGCGTTCCACTTTCAGAATCACATCCAGAACGCTGCTTGGATGATAAGTATCCCGAGCGGTAACAGTAGACGATCGCGTCAGTTCTGATATCTGGACTCGCAGGCATGAAGTATCCTCCAGCGCCAGAACCGGTTACGAACAACATCGACAGACCCATTCACGTGATGTTAATCAAACCTTTTCTTCGATTAAGCCATGCTCTCTCCAAAAGCTTCGTCGCTTGACTTGCTTTGTGTGCGCCGACGGGTTTACTAGTTCCCGCGCATCGGGCGCCATTACGAAAAAGGACCGATCATGTTCAGCCGCTCGCACCTCATTTCACAAGGTTCCAGTCTGGCGCTCGCCGTGGCCGTTGCCTTCTCGTTGCCCGGCCACTTTGGCCACGACCTGGCAACGACGCCGAGTCTCCATCCGTCCTTCGCCGTGATTGCGCCTGACCGCCTGTCTGGGGTCGGGAATGACCAGTCCGCGCGTGCCGCGACCAACGTCGCCTACAATCTGGAGCTTATCCACAAGTGGGAGTGACATTCGCCAGGCGGCGGCGACAGCTGCCTCCTTCCACTTCACGCAATCGCGCCCCCGTGTAGTAACATCATCGGGGCGGGTCCGCGTCCGTCATCCAGGATCCGCGAAGCACCGGCATGGAGTGACGGAAGAAGTCCGCCGTTGTGTCGCGCGATACTTCCGATATGGTAATTTCCGGCTCGACCTCCGAGGTTACCGGCGGGTGCGGCGTCGATCAGTCTGCAGGACGGTCCATGCGTGTCATCAGTCGGCTACCGCCATCAAGACTGGTCATTGCCGCCCCGCTCATGGCGGCTGCAACTTACTGTTGTCATGCGCCGGAGCGAGCCGAGGCCGCTCACTCGACGTTGCGCACCTACGGCGTCGAACAGGGTCTCACCGACGTCGGTGTATCGTGTCTGCGACAGGACCATGCGGGCTTCCTGCTGATCTGCACGCAACACGGTGTCTTCACCTATGACGGGCGCCGCTTCAGCAATCTCGGAACCGCCCAGGGCCTTCGCGACGGTGGTCAGGTCAACAACGTTGCCGTAGCTTCGGATGGCCGTGTCGCGGTGAGCTACGCCGACGAGGTCTTCGTTTCGGATCGCCCGACCGATGTCCACACTCCCTCGAGCTCCCTGTCGTTCCGGCCTGTCCTGCATCCTGCGGCTCCCTTCTATAATGGCGTCAAGTGGTATCGCCTCGTTCCCTGGCAGGACGGTTTCGCGTTCCTTGCCGATGGTGCGACGTCGCGTATCACGCCGTCGGGCGCTGGGCCGTCACGCTTCGAGGACATGGGCTACGACCTGGCCGAACGGCAGACCCTGGCCGGCGCAAGGGCGGTGTTTTCCGTCCGCGGGCATCTCTGGGAGGCGTTCGACAACGGCCGCCTTTGCCTTGCCGATCCAGGAGCGGTCAGGTGCTTCGACGGCGCCGATGGACTCCGGGGCGGACCGTGGGTCGACGTCGTCGCCGGTCCCGGCGGTAGGGTATACGCCCGATCGGGTTTATCGGTGGGGACGCTCGATTCGGCTACGCAGCGTTGGTCCGTGGTCGGTCTCCCCGACCAGAACGGCATCTACCAATTTGAACTCGGGCTGTTCAGGACGCCGGGCGGCGAACTCGTCACCCAGGCCAAGCACGGGTTCGACGTGCTCGGCCCGCGAGGCTGGAAGACGCTGTCGGTCGCGGACGGTGCGCCAGCAGGCACCATCGTGGCAGCGATGACCGACGCCAGCGGCCAGTTCTGGCTGCAGGTCTTCGGACGCGGCCTGGTTCGCTGGGTCGGCTACGGGCGCTGGGAGACGCTTCAGAAAGCCGACGGGCTCTCGGCCGACATCGCATGGCAGACGGCGCGTTCGGCAGACGGATCGGTCTGGGTCGCGACCGACACCGGCCTCGATCGGGTCGTTCGCCTCGACGGCTCCCTCAAGGTGACGGAAGTCGTTCCCGGCTCCTCCTTCGCGTTGGCGGTCGGGCCGGCCGGCGATGTGTGGAGTTCCCATGGATCGGAGGGCGCGCAGGTCATCGATGCCGCGACGGGTTTCGTCACCAGGATCGACATGCCCCCCGTCGACGTGATCGTCCCTGAGCCGAGTGGTGCCGTGTGGATCGGCACCGAGGCCGGGCTGTTCCGGTCCACTGGACCTGCCGGTCCGTCGCGCCGGATCGAACGGATGTCCTCGCCGCGGACCTCGATCCTCGACATCAAGGGCGATGGCGCAGGAGGCCTCTTCTATATCGCGGGCAACCGGCTGCGGCATCGGCACAAGGACGGAACCGACGTGCCGGTTTCAGGGCCGTGGCCGGGCGGAGGCTTCGAACCGGTGGCGCTCGCCATCGATCACGCCGGCCGCGTCTGGATGGCCGGCGCCGGCGGGCTGTTCCGCTTCGTTCTCGCCGGCGATCGCGTCGCCGCGTACGAGGCCGTCCCCATCGAGGACACGCGGTCGAACACAGTTGCCGCGTTGATGATCGACCATCGGGGATGGGTCTGGGCCGGCACATCCGTCGGCGTTTCCGTCTTCGACGGGCGGCGCTGGGTGTCCGTCGATGCCGACGGCGGGCTGGTCGACGACAACGTCGCCCAGGGCGGCATCCGGGAGGATCCCGACGGATCGATCTGGATCGCGACGGCGCGGGGCGTCTCGCATCTGCTCGATCCGGAACGGCTGTTCGAGGTCCGGCCGCTCCGAGTCGTGGTCAGCGAGGCGACGCTCGGATCGCGGCCGTTGACGGACCGCCGGATCCCCTACACGCGCGGCGCGCTCTCCGTTCAGCTCGGCACGCCGAGCTACGGAGCCGAACAGTCCGTCCGGTTCAGGTATCGCCTGTCCGGCATCGACAGCGAGTGGGTGACGTCCTCCTCCGGCGTCGTCCGCTACCCGTTCGTGCCGCCCGGCCGGCGCACGCTGACGATCATCGCCGTGGACGACCTCACGCACCGGAACTCGGCGCCGACGGTCCTGACCATCAGGATCGCGTATCCGTGGTGGGAGACATGGTGGTTCGAGGCGGCTTGCGTCGTCGGCCTGCTGCTGGCGGCGGCTGGTTCGGTGCATGGCCTGATACGGTTCCGCTTGCGGGCGGTCTATGCGCGCCAGGCGGAGCTTCAGCGTCTCGTCGCCGAGCAGACGGCGCAGCTCCGGTTCGTCGCGACGCATGACAGGCTCACCGGTCTTCTCACCCGCGCGGAGATCGAGGAACGCCTCGCCGCGCGCCTCGCGACCGGCCCCGCCGACGACGAACTCGTGGTCGCGCTGGTCGACGTCGACCATTTCAAGCAGGTCAACGACACGCACGGACACCTCGCCGGCGACGACGTGCTGCTGACCTTGGGGCGGCTGGTGCGCCGGTGCCTTCGGGACGGCGAGTACGCTGGTCGCTTCGGCGGCGAGGAAGTCCTGCTCGTGCTCGGCGACCATGACGGGCGCGGCGCCGACCGTGTCCTCGACCTGCATCACGTCATCCGTGGCTCTCCCTTTCCCGCGAACGGCAAGGCCCTGCGCATCACCTGTTCCGTCGGGATCGCCTGGGCCGTCCACGGCGACAACTGGGAATCGTTGCTCGGCCGGGCGGACGACGCCCTGTACGGAGCCAAGCATGGCGGCCGGGACAGGGTCGTGGAAGGCCCGCGAACGAGGCAGACTGCTCCCGAACGGAACGACCGTTCCGGCATCTTCTAGCGCGTGGACCCGACGGTGCGATACCGGTAGTCCAGAACGCGCAGAGGCAGACGGCGTCGGCGGCAACAATGCTTCGATTCCAGATACCGGTGCGTCTAGTCTAGCTAGAGCGACAGGACGTGTGCTCGGAGGCTGTCGACTGTATGGGTCAGCCCGCTGGCCTCCATGTCGAGGAGCAAGGCTTCAGGTGTCTTTTCCGGGCGCTTGAGCCGTTCTCTCATCCGCCGGACGATCGGAATGGCCCGGCCGACGTCGAGGTCGACGGTGTCAGCAATGAACTCGTCGGCTCTCTTCGCCTCCAGGTCGAGTGGCTTCAGGATCCGTTCCGGAAAGTCTCGAAGGTTCTCCGTCACGATGACGGACGCCCGCGTCTTGACGGCCGCGGCGATGACATGCGCGTCGTTGGCGTCAGGCAGTTCACCGAGACCCGACAGCAACTCCTCGTAGCCGGTCACGCCTGCGTCTTCGAAGGCGCGATGCATGGCATCGCGGGCCCTGGCGGCGCGCTTCGCCCCGACCTCTCCACCCTTCCGTGAGTAACTTCGCTCGATTGCCCGTTCGACCTCGTCGAGAATGCGTGCCGACCACCGGAGGCGGAAGAAATCGCCTTCGGCCAACGACAAGAGAAGGTTTCGCGTCAGGGGTGGGACGAGCGAGCAGGCGTCGACGAGGACCGTAAATCGGTCGGCGAACATCCTACAGCAGGTCTGCGTCCATTTCGGCCAGTTCGCCGAGCGCGTCCGATCGCGCCGTATCCCGGCGTCGCTTGTAGGCGAACAGGTCCTCCGCCTCGATCCGACGATGCCGTCCTACCAGCAGGTGCGGGATTTCACCTTTCTCGACGAGAGAGATGAGGAATGGACGAGAGACGTTGAGGATGTCGGCCGCCTGCTGGGTGGTCAGCATCTGGCTGACCGGCACGAGCGTGACCGCGTCGCCGGTGCCGAGATGACGGAGCAGCTCGATCAACAGCGCGGACATTCCAGGCGTCAGCACGATTTCGGCCTGCTGCCCCGAATCCTCGATAATCTTCAGTTTCTGATCGCGATCGCCGCTGTGGGCGGCAAGGATACGGCGGAGCTGGTTGGCGGCGGCGCGCTCGCCCGGCGAGGGCAGTCGGTCGCCGAGTGGCTTCGCCATGGCGGGCATTGTCATCGGGTCTCTCCTGGACGTCACACTATACACAAACATACACAATCATCGCACTATTCGAAACATCCGAAATGGACGGGCGGCTGGCTAGCTCCGCATCCACGGCGTCCGCAAGCCCGGCGGTCCAGGGGCGCCGTGCGCAGCACGCCTTCGGCGTGACGCCCCTGGCGG
>CAXTUK010000106.1:0-7927 GCA_964247395.1 uncultured Acetobacteraceae bacterium | reverse complement strand
TGCATGGCGGGGGCGGTGGTCATGGCGGCGGCGGACACGGTCGGTGAGGTCGCTTGCAGCCTACGGGTCGGTCCAGTTCAGTCCTCGCATGTCGAAACGAAGTCGATCGAGGTACTCGAGCGGGTCCTTGCGGGTGACCTGGGCGCCATCGGGCGTGTTGAGCCAGTCGTAGAGGCGGGTGGCGAGGAACCGCAGGGCGGCGCCTCTCGTCAGGATGGGTAATGCGCGCCTCTCCTCCGCGGTCAGCGGGCGGATGGCGTCATAGGCGGTGATCAGGGCGCGGGCCTTGGTGATGTTCAATAGGCGGTCGGGCTCGAAGCACCAGGCGTTGACGCACACAGCCAGGTCGTAGGCGAGCTGGTCGGTGCAGGCGAAGTAGAAGTCGATCAGGCCCGTCAGCCGGCCGCCCAGGAAGAAGACGTTGTCGGGAAAGAGGTCGGCGTGGATATGGCCCGTGGGGAGACCGGTGGGCCAGTCCTGGAGAATGACGTCGAGATGACGGGCAAGCTCGTCGCCTAGGCCGGGCCGGAGTTCGTCGGTGCGTGGACGTGATTGCTCGAGAAGGGGGCCCCAGCTCAGCGGGCCCAGGGTGTTGGGGCGGGTCGGCCGATATGTCCGGCCGGCCTCGTGCAGGCGCGCCATCGCGCCACCCAGGGCGCGGCAATGCTCGGGCCGCACGCGCCGGGGCCATACGCCTTCGAGGAACGTGGTGATGGCGGCGTGTCGGCCGGACAGGCGGCGGAGCGGGTCGCCGTCGATCCCGGAGACCGGAAGCGGGCAGTTGATGCCCACGGTCGCCAGATGCTGCATCAGACCTAGAAACCAGGGCAGTTCGCTCGGGTCCACACGGCGCTCGTAGAGCGTCAGGATGTAATCCCCGGTCGTCGTGCGAAGCGAGAAGTTGGAGTTCTCGACGCCCTCGGCGATGCCGCGGAAGGCGACGAGGGAGCCGAGATCGTATTCGGCGAGGAACCCGGCCAGCTGCTCGTCGGTCACATCTGTGTAGACGGCCATCGTTGCTGCGCGGATGATCCCGGCGGATCAGGCCCGTTCGAGCGGCGCCGGAAGCTTGAAGATGACGTCCTCCTGCTTGACGGTGCGTTCCTCAATGGTGAGCGCGAAGCGCTCGGCCAGCGCGTTGACCATTTCCTGCACCAGGGCCTCCGGCGCGGACGCGCCAGCGGTGATCCCGAGCGTGCGCACCCCTGCCAGCACCGACCAGTCGAGGTCGCTCAGTCGGGGGACGAGGATGGCGCGCGCCGCACCCGTCCGCTCGGCGACCTCGCGCAGGCGTTGGCTGTTCGATGAGTTCGGGCTGCCGATCACGATGACCAGGTCGCAGTCGGGAGCGATCGCCTTGACGGCCTCCTGCCGGTTGGTGGTGGCATAGCAGATGTCCTCACGCTTGGGTCCTTCGATGGTCGGGAAGCGTCGTCGAAGGATGGACACGATCTCGGCCGTATCGTCGACCGACAGCGTGGTCTGGGTGATGAAGGCGAGCCTGGCCGGATCGGCGGGGGTGACGGCGCGCGCTTCGTCGGCCGACTGGACGAGCGACATCGCGCCGGCGGGAAGCTGGCCCATGGTGCCCACCACCTCGGGATGGCCGGCGTGGCCGATCATCAGGATATGGAGCTGGTCGGGGCCGCCCTCGGCATAGTGACGCTCGGCCTCCCTGTGCACCTTGGAGACGAGCGGGCAGGTCGCATCGAGATAGAGCAGGTTGCGTCGCTCGGCCTCGAACGGGACCGATTTGGGAACGCCATGGGCGGAGAACACGACCGGTGCGTCCCCCGGGACCTCGTCGAGTTCCTCGACGAAGATCGCGCCCTGGGCTTCGAGCTGCTCGACAACGGTGCGATTGTGGACGATCTCGTGGCGCACATAGACGGGTGCCCCGAAGCGGCGGATCGCCTCCTCGACGACGCGGATGGCGCGGTCGACGCCGGCGCAGAAGCCTCTGGGGCCGGCGAGAAGGACGCGCATCGTCTCGCGTGCCTCGTTCGGGGCCTCGGTCAGGATGGCAGTCTGGTCAGGCATTGCATGTCACCGCGTGTGCTCGAGGAGTGCTCGTCGCACTCGGTCTGCATATAGGATGGGGCGGGGGCTTGGCGCAAAGCCGGACGCTTCTGGTGCTTGCGGGCAGGTCGCCGGTGCGCCAACATATGGCCGCTCGAGCCGCCGGCACGGGAGAGTGCAGCAAGCTGCCGCCGAAGGCGCAACCGGCCCCCGGAAACGCTCAGGCTCAAAGGACCGCGCCGGAACACGGGTCTCTGGAAAGCCGGATCGGCCACAGCGCCTGGTCCGCACCGACGGAGTAAGGCGCGTCCATCCGACATGCGGAGGATGGCGGCTGAATCTCTCAGGTTCCGCGACAGAGGGGGGTCCGCTCGATCGGCATTGCGTCGGTTGGCGCGACCCTTGCGAGGCCGGGAGAGCATGAGCGACGCTGAAGAGACCAGGCAGATCCGGACGACGCCGCTCGACGCACTGCATCGCGCGCTCGGCGCTCGGATGGCGACGTTCGCAGGCTGGTCGTTGCCGGTGCATTACGGGACCGGCATCATGGCCGAGCATCTCCATTGCCGATCGGCGGCGTCACTGTTCGA
Organism: uncultured Acetobacteraceae bacterium; assembly: GCA_964247395.1. Classification (GTDB taxonomy): domain Bacteria; phylum Pseudomonadota; class Alphaproteobacteria; order Acetobacterales; family Acetobacteraceae; genus CAXTPV01. The sequence continues at coordinate 5,318 of CAXTUK010000106.1, read as the reverse complement.
CGTATCGCACATGGGCCAGCTGACGCTGCACGGGGGGGCGGCGGCGGCGGCGCTGGAGCGGCTGACCCCTGGCGACATTGCCGGGCTCGCCGTCGGCCAACAGCGTTATACGGTGCTGCTGAACGAGGCGGGCGGCATCATCGATGACCTGATCGTGACGCGTCTGGCGGCCGACCGGCTGTTCCTGGTGGTCAACGCGTCCCGCCGGACCATCGACCTCGCCCATCTGCAGCACTGGCTGGGACCGGATGTCGGCATCGAGACGTATGAGGACTGCGCCCTGATGGCCTTGCAGGGGCCGGCGGCAGCCGGAGTGGCCGGGCGCGTGTTCGAGGGGTCGGATGGGCTCGGCTTCATGGCGGCCGGCACGTTCGCTTTCGGTGGCGGCGATGCGCTGGTCGCCCGCTGCGGCTACTCGGGCGAGGACGGGTTCGAGATCTCGGTGCCGTCCGCGCTGGCGGTCTCACTTGCCGAGCGGCTGCTGGCCGAGCCTGAGGTGGCGCCGGCTGGGCTCGGCGCGCGCGACAGCCTGCGCCTCGAGGCGGGTCTGCCGCTCTGGGGTCAAGACATCGACGAACTGACGACCCCGATCGAGGCGGGGCTCGGGTTCTGCGTGGCGCGGCGCCGGCGTGCCGAGGGCGGGTTTCCTGGAGCGGCCGCGATCCTGGACCAGATCAGGCTGGGGCCGCACCGGATCAGGATGGGGATCCTGCCGGATGGGCGTGCACCGGCGCGCGCGGGGACGGCGATCAGCGACGGGAACGGAGCGGCGGCCGGGACGATCACCTCCGGCGGCTTCGGACCGTCGGTCGGCGGGCCGGTGTCGATGGGATATGTGCGCCGGGATTTCCAGGCAGGTTCGGCAGTATGTCTGCACGTGCGCGGACGCATCGTGCCGGCGCGAATCGTGCCATTGCCTTTCCTGCCGCCGCGGACCCGGCGGAACGCACCAGCCTGAGGAGCGTGCCCATGGCCGAGACCCGTTACACGCGCGACCACGAGTGGGTCCGTCTGGAGGACGATGGGACCGTCACCGTGGGGGTGACCGACCATGCGCAGGACGCGCTTGGCGACGTGGTGTTCGTCGAGCTGCCCGAGCCGGGGCGCGAGGTCGCGGAGAGCGAGGCCTGCGCGGTGGTGGAAAGCGTCAAGGCGGCGAGCGACGTCTATGCGCCGCTGGCCGGGAAGATCTCGGAGGTCAACGACACGATCGTCGAGGAGCCGGGATTGATCAACAGCGACGCCGAGGGGGAGGGTTGGTTCTTCCGGATGGAGCCGTCACATGAAGAAGCATTCGAGGTGCTGATGGACGAGGAGGCCTACGAGGCCTTCCTGGAGACATTGTGATGGCGGACGGCTCGACGATGCCGGCGCGGTTTTCCGTGGGCGACGAGCCGGGACAGGCGGAGGGCACATTCGCCCGCCGGCATGTCGGCCCCGACGAGGCGGAGATTTCGGCGATGCTGGAGACCGTCGGCGCGGCGTCGCTCGATGCCCTGACCGGCCAGACCGTGCCGGCCTCGATCGCCCGGCCGTTCGGGGAGGGTCTGCCGGACGCGGCGAGCGAGGCGGCGACGTTGGCCGAGCTGCGCCGCCTGGCGGGCGAGAATGTGCTGGTGCGCTCGCTGATCGGATGCGGATATCACGGCACGCATGTCCCTGCGGTGATCCAGCGGAACGTGCTTGAAAACCCGGCCTGGTATACGGCCTACACCCCCTACCAGGCGGAGATCTCGCAGGGGCGGCTCGAGGCGCTGCTCGGTTTTCAGACGATGGTCGCGGGGCTGAGCGGTCTGCCGGTCGCCAACGCGTCGCTGCTTGACGAGGCGACCGCGGCGGCAGAGGCGGTCGCGATGGCGCAGGCGTCGGTGAAGGGCGGCGCGCGCGGCATCGTGCTGGCCGACGACCTGCATCCGCAGACGCGGGCGGTGATCGCGACGCGGGCGCGACCGTTGCGGACGTCGTTGTCGCGCTATGCGGCAGGCGATCTGGCGGCACTTCGCGAGGCGCTCTCCGGAGTGGCGGCGGTGGTCATGCAATATCCCGGCACGACGGGGGCGGTGCGCGACCTGACGGCGGAGATCGACGCGGTGCACGCAGCGGGCGCGCTCGCGATCGTGTGCGCCGACCCGTTGGCGCTGGTGCTGCTGGCGAGCCCGGGCAGCATGGGAGCGGACGTGGTGGTGGGGTCGGCGCAGCGCTTCGGCGTGCCGATGGGGTTCGGCGGTCCGCATGCGGCGTTCTTCGCGACGCGCGAGACGTTCCGCCGCGCGCTGCCCGGCCGGATCGTGGGCGTCTCGATCGACGCAGCCGGCAGGCCGGCGCTGCGACTGGCGCTGCAGACGCGCGAGCAACACATCAGGCGCGAGAAGGCGACCTCGAACATCTGCACCGCCCAGGTGCTGCTGGCGGTGATGGCCGGGTTCTACGCGGTCTGGCACGGGCCGGAAGGACTGCGTGCGATTGCGCGCCGGGTGAATTTGCGGGCGCGCCGGCTCGCGGAAGCAGCGGCGGACGGCGGGTTCGCGCTCCGGCACGACGGGTTCTTCGATACGGTGACGATCGAGGCCGGCGAGGGCGCGGGTTCGATGGTGATGCGCGCGCTGTCGGCCGGCTTCAACATACGTGACCTGGGCAATGGGTCGATCTCGGTCGCGTTCGACGAGACGGTGACGGAGGCGGAACTTGCCCGGCTGGCGGGAGCGTTGGGGATGCGGATCGGGGGCGAGGCGCCGGCGGAGTCGTGGCCTGCCGCCCTGACGCGCCGCGAGCCGTTGCTGCCGGAGGCGCTGTTCAGCACGCACCGCTCCGAGCACGAGATGCTGCGCTATCTCAAGCGGCTGGCCGACCGGGACGTCGCGCTCGATCGCTCGATGATCCCGCTCGGGTCCTGCACGATGAAGCTGAACGCGACGGCGGAGATGATGCCGATCAGCTGGCCGGAGTTCTCCGATGTGCACCCGTTCGCGCCGCCGGTGCAGACGATGGGGACACGCCGGATGATCGCGCGGCTGGAAGGTTGGCTGGCTGCCGCCATCGGCTTCGCGGCGGTGTCGCTGCAGCCGAACGCGGGCAGCCAGGGCGAGCTCGCCGGGTTGCTGGCGATCAGGGCGTATCACGATCAGCGCGGCGACGGCGCGCGCGACGTCTGCCTGATCCCGGCCTCCGCGCACGGCACCAATCCGGCGAGCGCGGTGATGACGGGCATGCGCGTGGTGGTGGTCGCGTGCGACCGGCAGGGCAATGTCGATCTCGACGACCTGCGGGCCAAGGCGGGGATCCATGCCGAGCGACTGGCCGCGCTGATGGTGACCTACCCGAGCACGCATGGCGTGTTCGAGGAGGAGATCGTCGAGATCTGCCGCGTCGCTCACGCGGCGGGCGGCCTAGTGTACATGGACGGGGCAAATCTGAACGCGCAACTGGGACTGACCAGTCCGGCGGCGATCGGCGCGGACGTTTGCCATCTCAACCTGCACAAGACGTTCTGCATTCCGCATGGCGGCGGCGGGCCTGGCGTGGGGCCGATCGCGGTCGCGTCGCATCTGGCCCCGTTCCTGCCGAACCATCCGATGCGCGACGACGCCGGACCGGCGACGGGGGTCGGGCCGGTATCGGCGGCCCCGTTTGGCAGTGCCGGGATCCTGCCGATCTCGTACGCGTATGTGCGGATGATGGGCGCGGACGGGCTGAAGCGGGCGAGCCAGGTCGCGATCCTGTCGGCGAACTATGTCGCGGCGCGGCTCGGCTCGCATTACAAGGTGCTCTACTTGGGGCGGCGCGGAACCTGCGCGCACGAGTGCATCGTAGATTGCCGGCCGTTCGAGGCGGAAGCCGGCATCAAGGTCGAAGATATCGCCAAGCGTCTGCAGGATTACGGTTTCCACGCGCCGACGATGAGCTGGCCAGTGCCGGGAACGCTGATGATCGAACCGACGGAGAGCGAGACCCGAGCGGAAATCGACCGGTTCTGCGACGCGATGATCGCGATCCGCGGCGAGATCGCGGCGATCGCGGCGGGACGTCTCGACCGCATGGACAATCCGCTGCGCAACGCGCCCCATACCGCCGACGAGCTGACGGCGGATGATTGGGAACACGCCTACACGCGCCGCGAGGCGGCGTTCCCGTTGCCCTACGTGCGGGCAAACAAATACTGGCCGCCGGTCAAGCGCGTGAACAACGCGTATGGGGATCGGAACCTGGTGTGCACCTGCGCGCCGCTCGAGACCTACGCCGACGCAGCCGACTGACGATGGCGGACGAGCGGCCCTGGTTGCTGCTCGATCTCGCGGGAGTGTTGCTCGACTTCGCGCCGGAGCGCCGGCTCGAGCGGATCGCCGCCCTGTCGGGACTGCCGCCCAACACGGTGGCAACACGGGTGAAGGAAGACGGGATTTCCGACCGGCTCGATGTCGGGCAGTCGGACGAGGCGGAACTGGCGAAGTTCCTGTCCGGACTGGCAGAGCGACCGGTCGAGATCGAGCAGGCGTGGCGCGTCTGGCTGTCGGCGTTCTCCGTCGCACCACCGATGGCGGAGCTGAGGGATCTCGGCAAGCGCTTCCGCATCGGCATCTTCACCAACAATCATCGAGCGATCACGCGTCTGTTCGATTCAGCGCCGTTCGAGAAGATGTTCTTCTCCTCGGAACTTGGCGTCAGGAAGCCTGACCCGCGTAGCTACGTTTCTGTCGGCCAAGCACTCGGGACGAACGCGGTGCCGATTTTTGTCGACGATGGCGAGGCGAACGTGCAAGGGGCGCGACGGGCGGGGTGGCGCGCGATCCGTTACGGTCCCTCCTCAGGGAGCTTGCTTTCGGCACTGTATTGACTTGCGCTCAAGGTTTCGCGGCGAGTAACGAATCCAGCGAGGCGATCGCACCTGTCCTGACAAGGTGCGGATAGCGCAGGCCGGTCGTGTCGGTGACCTCGACGACGCGATAGTGCTTGCCGGTCTGGATCAGCAGCTGGATTGGCGAGTGGCCGCCGGCGGCATCGCGTATCGCGGCGGCGAGATCATCGGGCCCGTCGAAGCTCAGGCCGTCGAGCCCGATGATCTCGCTCCCTTCGGTGACGCCGGCCTGCCAGGCCGGGCCGCCCCAGGCGACATCGACGATCGACTTGCCCCTGAGCACGAGACCGATGGAATAGGTGAAGTCCCGAAAGCCCCGCTCTTTCTCGTAGCTGGTCAGGAAAGCGCTCGGCTTGTCGTTGTACACCAGCCGGTATCCGCCGCGGGTCAGACCGTCGAGCGGCACCTGGCCGCCGCGCGCGTCGAGGCGCGCGTGCAGGAAGCCCGACCAGTCGTAAGGCATGAC
>CAXTUK010000105.1:0-7943 GCA_964247395.1 uncultured Acetobacteraceae bacterium | reverse complement strand
GCCCGGCCGCCCCCGCGCGCCCGCCCCGCCGCTCGCTTCCCGGCGCCCGCCCCCCGCGGCCGCCGACTGAAGCAACGACAGGACCGGATCACGTGCCGTCACGAACGAGCGCATCCTTGCATCCTCACTCCGCTGAGCATATGAATTGCTCGAAGGAGCAATCTTGATGTCTCATCCGAAACTGTCGGCGCAAGCCAGACCCGGCAAGGCTGCCGGGCGCACGATCGCGAAGCTGTCCTACCTGACCGTATACCGCGCCTCGCCGCTCGAGCGGATCGCCATGATCAAGAATGGCGTCGCGGCGACGGAGGCCAAGCGCCTCTTCGCGGATCTGGCAATCGGTCAGGGCGCAGCCTTCAAGGCGCTCAACCTGTCCACGGCCACCGTCAACAAGAAGGCGAAGCTCGGCGAAATCCTCCCGACCGACGAAAGCGAGCGCGTTCTCGGATGCGCGAAGCTGGTGGGTCAACTGGAGGCGATGATCGAGGAGTCCGGCGATCCGACGGACTTCGACGCCGCCGCCTGGCTGGCCCGATGGCTCACGGAGCCGCTGCCGGCGTTCGGAGGCACGCGGCCCGCTGATCTGATGGACACCATGGAGGGCCAGAACTTGGTGTCCGCCGCCCTGGCAAAGCTGCAAACCGGGACCTATGCTTGAGTCGAATAGTCTGGCGGATCGCAACCGACACGAAGGACTACGAGGCCGACGACCTTTCGGGAACCGGCGCAAGGATCACCGGCGGTCGCTGGAACGCGGTGGACCTCCCGGCCGTCTACGCCTCGGAAACCCAGGCGCTGGCGTGTCTGGAGACACTGGTCCACTTGAACGCCGGCGGCCTGCCGCTCAATCGCTACCTTGTTGCCGTTGTGATTCCTGACGGCATCTGGGCGAAGGCGCAGACGAGCCCTCCCGCGGCCCTGCCCGTCGGCTGGGACGCGGAACCCGCCGGACGCGCAAGCATCGCCTTCGGCACGGACTGGATGCAGTCACGCGCATCCGCCCTCCTCAGGGTTCCCTCGGTGATCGTCATGGACGAATTCAACCTCCTGATCAATCCACGGCACCGCGAAAGCGGCGACATCACGGCCGCCAAAGTACGCAAATGGCTATACGATCCTCGACTTGCCAAGGCGGCCTGACAATGCTCACACCCTACATACGATGACGGCAGGTACGATGACGGCCAACAAGGAGGTTCGGAATTAAAAATTCGCTTGCCGTTGCATTCGCCAGCAGGACATTCGCCTTCGGCATTCGAAGTTCGGGCATGGTCTAGCGCTGGAGATGGCGGCCAGCGTTCCTTCATTCATCCGAGATATCGACTCGTCCGCCGCCATCAAGGATCACAAGCGCGCAGGCCGAGTAATTGAGCGCTCCTTCAAGCCCATCTCCGTCTTCAGACAGCACGGATCGCGACCGCTGGCGAGGACATCGCTCCTGTCTCGACCGCGAGAGCAACTGCGCCGCTGGCAAGTGGGCGTTCACGGTCCTCGACCGAGAACACGACGCGTCCGTGCGCCTCTCCGGTGACGACGCCATCACGTACCGCGAGGCCGAGCCTTATCGGCTCGTCCCACTCCCATTCGAACGATGCCTGCCCGAGAACGCGCTCATTCCCGTCCCAGGCCTGGAGCAGGACGAGATGATCGGGATGCCGGAGCAGTAGCGCGTAATAGCGACGAAGGCCCCGAACGCAGGCGGCGAGGCCGCCGCCACCGAGATGAACGGTGAGTTCGCTTTCGATGCGCACGTTCGCCCACTCCTGCGCGCCGTAGATCAGGAGCCCGCGTCCTTCATTCTGCGAAACATGAAAGGCGTTGGAAGTCGTGCTGCCGAACAGGCTGACGGCGTCCACCCAAGCGCGACGCCAGAAGGTTCCCTTTCCGTCCGGACGACGCAGGACAACATCCGGCGCGCCGTTCCAGTCGAGCCAGTCGAGGTGGATGACGCCCTCCGGCGTGGTCGACCTGTTCGTGATCGCGACGCCAACGGCGGCGATCGGACGACCGCCGAGATCGGGAACGGTCCATGACACCGTCGCCTCGCCGCCGGCCGGCATCGTGGTGGGAGAGCCGCTGACACGCTTTAGGACATCGTCCTCGTCATAGATGAGAAGAGTCAGCGCCACCTCGACGGCGCCGCCGTTCTCCTCGTCCGCCATCAGGCGCGCGCGCACGACTTGGCCGGGATGCAGCGTTGGCGACGCCATCAGGCCATAGGTGCTCATCAGCTCGACATCCGGCGGCATGAAGGTCGGTGTCTCGGCCGTGACGGTTCGGCCAGGACGCAAATCGCGGAAGCGCAGCGCGAGCCCGCGGAACCCTCCCTCGTGCAGCGCCGGAACGACAGCCAGCGATCCGTCTTCGTGGCGCCCTTCGGCAAATCCCTGAACGCTGCCCGGCAATGAGAAATGAAACCGGGCGCCTCCTTTACTAGGCGCCGGATTGGTCGCGCCAGCGAGACGCCGCCCGATGCGGGCGAGGCGCTCCGCGACGCGGACCGCGTCGGTGATCGCGTTGCCTCCATCAGCGGTGGAGATGATGACGCGGTCAGCCAGGGGACCACGCCAGTCGGGACAGTCCGGACCACCGTGCAGACCCGCGAGACCACGGCGGATACCCAGAAGGCAACCGACATTGCCCGCGTTGCAGTCGGTGTCCCATCCGGCCGTGTTCGCGACCATCATTGCGCGCCCGAAATCGTCCCGTCCGTAGATCAGCGCCATCAGCACGACCGCGTGGTTCGGGATGACGTGGCAGTTGCCCGGGTAACGGTGGTAGCCGTAGCGCTCGGCTATCAGCGCGCGGGTGGTTTCCCAGTCCGGATGGGCGGCGCACCAGCGCCGCACGTCGTCGGCCACGCGTGCGACGAGGCAATCACGCGGGATCGCGGCGAGTCCGGCATCGAGGAGACGATCCATGTCGTCCTCGACGAAGGCGAGTGCCTCCATCACCGCGATCAGGATCGCGGCGTGGACGGCCTCCCCATCATGGCTGACGCGCGCCGCCTCGCGCGCCAGATGCGCGGCACGTTCGGGATCGCCGGGGCTGACCATCGCCCAGCCGTCGATGAAGATCTGGGCGCCGATCTGCTCGGCGACGGTGCGTCCATTGGTCGTGATCGCACCGCTGGCCGGTGCGCGCATGCCGGAGCGGAGCCGCCGCCACGCCGTCTCTTCCGTGGAACAGCCCATGCCGCCCCACCACAGGATCGTTCGCCGCTCGACAATGTAGTTCAGCCACGTCTCGCCGATGCGGGCCGCGTCGAGCGAGGGATCGAATCCGTGGTCCTCCAGCGCACGAACGAAGGTGAACGTCCCCGCGACGTCGTCGTCCGTCACGACGAGTGGCAGGCCGAAACGCTCGTGGACATAGTCGGTGATCGGGCCAAGTTCCCGCATGATGCGCGCATGGTCCCAGCCTTCGAAGGGGCGTCCGAGATAGACGCCGATCAACTTGCCGAGCACGCCTGCATAGACGCGCTCTTCGTAGTCCATCGGTATTGGCACGTAGATTCCCTCCCTGGGTCGTACGTCCGGCGCGCTCAACCCTTCACCGAACCGCTCGCCATCCCGTCGATGAAGCGCCGCTGCAAGGCCAGGAAGAACGCCACGACAGGCAGCACGATGATCACGGCCGCCGCCATGATCTCGCCCCAGTCGCTCGAATACTGACCGCCAAGCCCGTAGAAGCTCACGATGGCGGTCTGCTCCGCCCGTCCCTGCAGGAACGTCGTCGCGATCAGGAACTCGTTCCAGGTATAAAGACCGACGATGATGGCGACCGTCAGGATGCCGGGCGACACGACCGGAAGCATGACGCGCGTGAAGACCTGCCACGCCGTCGCGCCGTCCATCAGCGCCGCGTCCTCGAGTTCTGCCGGCAAAGCGAGAAAGTACGTGCGGAGCAGGAAGATGGCGAACGGGCTGTAGATCGCCGTGTAGATCAGAGACACGGCCGGCAGATCGTTGATCAGACCGAGATGCGCGAAGGCGAAATAGAGCGGCAGGAGAAAGAGCTGGATCGGCAGCGTCGTGCTCCCGAGAAAATAGGCGCTGACCAGCAAGCGACCCTTCATGCGGCGGCGCGTGATGGCGTAGGCGGCCATCGACGCGGTCACGCACGTGAGCGCGATTGCGATCGCACTGACGATTGCACTGTTCAGCATCGCGTGGCCGAGATGCGCGTCGTGCCACGCATTCGCGAAGTTCCTGACATGAGGCGATCGCGGCACGGCGAGCGGATCGGCGAGGATGGCGACGCTGGCCTTGAAGGCGTTCAGCAGCATCAGCGCGATCGGCAGCAGCGTGACGACGACGCCCAGAGCGAGAACGCCGTAGGCGAGCATCCGCGTGCCGCGATCGACGCCATTCATGCGGACAGCTCCGCTTCCTGCGCACGGAGATAAAAGACCGTTGCCACCAGGCCGAACAGGCTGATCACCAGCGCCACGACGGCCGCGGGACCGAGGGCGAAATCGTAGAACGCATGCCGGTAGGACAGCGTCGACAGCACCTCGCTCGAAAAGGCGGGACCGCCCTGCGTCAGAACGTAGATGAAGTCGAACACGAGAAACGACCAGATCACCGTCATGATCATCATCAGCAGGATCGTCGGCCGGATCGCCGGCAGCAGGATGAAGCGCATCAGCGCGAGGAAACCCGCGCCATCGAGCCGGGCGGCCTCGATCTGCGCGGTGTCGACCTGACGCAGCGCAGCGAAAAAGATGACGGCGAGGAATCCCCACCAGTGCCAGAGGTCGACCGTCGCGACCCCGTAAAGCGCCCAGTGCGGCGAGGAGAGAGGGTCGGCAATCGCGATTCCGTGTGTCTTCAGCCAGCCGAACAGGCCTGAGCTCGGGTTGAAGATCATGCCCTGCCAGACGCGTCCGGTGATCACGGTCGCAATCACGACAGGGAGGAAGAACACGACCTGGCAGAACGTCCGGCCGGTCCGGATCACCAGGAGGAAGCAGGCGGCGAAAAGGCCCATCGCGATCGGAATGACGAGAAAGATCGCCGTCCATTTGCAGTTGTTGCCGAGCGCCACGAGAAAGATCGGATCGGAGAGCACGGCGCGGAAGTTGGCCAGACCTGCCCAGGTCGGCGCGCTGACGCCATCCCACTTGACGAAGGCCATGGCGACCGTCAGCAGGGCGGGAACCAGGATGATCGCGGCGTTGACCAGCAACGCCGGGAGCACGAACAGCAACATGACCGGCCCCTCAGCGCGCGGGAATCGGAGGCACCTTTCCCTCCTTCAGCTCGGTCCGGAACGTTGTCTCGACCTGCGCCATGTAGGCCGTTGGAGTCACCTGACCGAGCCAGACCTGCTCGATGCCGTTAATAAGGTACTGCTCGGTTACTGGTGGCCAGAACGCCCAGGTCGCGTAACCGTAGCGGTTCCCCTTGATGGCGCCTGTCAGGTCATGGACGATCGAGGCGAATTGCGGCGTCGAGTTGCGCGCGAGTGCGACTTGGTCGACGGACGCCAGCGGAAGATTCCAGTCGCCGGGCCAGTCCTTGTTGATCGCCTGGTAGAAGCCCTGGTTGAACATCGCGTCGAGCACGGCGGCGGCAGCATCGGGACTCTTCGCCTGCTTGTTGATCGACAACGTGCTGCCGACGCCTACGGAGAAGACGGGATAGAGGACGCCGTCGCGGAGAGTCGGAAATGGAGCGACGCCGAGATCGGCACCTCTGGTCGCGAAATGCGCAGGAACCCATTCGAAAGCCCAGAACCCATTCGGCGACATGCCGGCATCGCCGTCGGCGATGCCGGAGAAACCCTGCTCGTTGGTGAGCGCGAAGTAGTTCTTGCCGAACCAGCCTTTCTTGTACCAATCTTGAAGGAGGACGATCGCCCGCACGAACACCGGGTCGGTCCAGGGGAGCTGGCCCGTCAGTGCCTTGTAGACGTTCTCCGGTCCCGCAAAGTGGTTGAGGACGAGCGTGACATACCACTCGTTCGCGCCTCGCCAATCGGCGTTGCCTGCACCGAAGGGCGTGATGCCTTTCGCCATCATCGCGGCCGCGAGCGTCTCGAGATCACCGAGGGTTTTCGGAACGGTCCAGCCGTATTTCGCGAAGGTCGGCTTGTCGTAGAACAGCGCCATCGTCTCGTCGGTGCGTGGCAGGGCGTATAGATGGCCCTTGTAGGTGCCGATGCGGACAATCTGCGGCAGCAGCCTGCCATACCAACCGTATTGCGTCGCGTATTTGTCGAGGGAAAGAAGCTCCCCGGCTTCTTCCATCGGGACGACGTAGCTCGGTCCAGGTGTCATCACGATGTCGGGGCCGTTGCCGGACAGCAGCGCGATCCGGATCTGCCGGTCGACGACCGAGCCGCGGAACTCGATGTCGAGCGGGTCGGCGGGATGCGCCTTGTCGAACGGCGCGACGAGATCCTGCTGAACGGCACGCTGCTGCACGGGGTTTGAGCCGCGCCCGTACCACCACATCACGGGCTGAGCCCTCGCGGTCCCGTTGAAGGCAACGGCGGCCGCAAGAAGTCCGGCCGTGCCGCCCCGTGTCCCTTTCGTCATTTCGTCCTCCCGATTTCTTTATGCAGACTGCCTTCGCACCAGTTCGAATGGCATCTCCCGGCTTCGCCCCGCCCGGTATGCGTCCGGTTCGGTCAGCCGCTCGAGAAGCATTGACGCGGCTTCGCGTCCGACCTCCCGCTGGAACTGATTGACCGTGGTCAGCGCCGGCGTGAGCAACCGGGCAAGCTGGATGTCGTCGAAGCCCATCACCGCGAGGTCGCCCGGGGTGTCGAGACCCGCCTCGCGCAGGGCGAGGATTGCGCCGGCTGCCATCAGGTCGTTCGCGGCGAACACAGCCGATGGTCGCTGCGCGGTCTGGAGGCGGCACACCATCAGGGCGTGTCCGACCTCCTCTGTGAAGCCGTTGCCGATGTCGACCTGCGGCGACAATCCGGCATCGCGCATCGCGGCGGCATAGCCGGCAATCCGCTCCGGCCCGGGGCCACCCTCTGCCCCAAACATGACGATACGCCGGTGTCCCCGGCCGACGAGATAATGCGTCGCTTCGGTCGCCGCACGGCGGTTGTCGGTGAACAGGCTGTCGATCATCGCGGCGCTCGTTGGCACCGCGCGCCAGCCGATGCAGACCGCCGGTGTGCCCGCCTCCTCGAGAGGCTCGAGATCAGCCGGTCGGAGGCTAAAGAAAACGCCGACCAGACCGTCGACCCGGCCTTGGCGGCACCACTCGATCAGCCGCTCCTCACGCTCGGCAGCGCCGTCCGTATTGACGGCGAGCACGTCGTAGCCAGCGGCGAGAGCCATCTCCTGAACGCCGCGCTCCAGGGCTGGATAGAACGGGTTGGTGATATCGGGAATGACGCAGGCAATCGTCAGAGTCCGTCGCGACCGGAGCATCTGGGCGGCGCGATCCGGCACGTAGCCCGCTTTGCGCGCCGTTTCGAGAATTCGAGTCTTTGTGTCCGCCGATATGCTGTCCAGCCGACGACCACTCAGCACCATCGACACGAGCGCCTGCGACACGCCGAGAGTGCCGGCGATCGAGGACTGGGTCACGCGGCGACGCCGCTGGCATTGGGCCTGCGAACTCGTCATTTATACGAATAAACAGGTGCGCAAGACGCACCTTCTGTCAAGCCCAGGTTGCGGCCCGCCACTCATCGCCGTGAGACAAGGAACCGCAAATCTTCGGGTCGGATTGGCGGGACAATATTCCTGTGTGGCCGCGACGCCTGAATAGGCTCCGGCCGCCACCCGATCTTTGTAACCTGTCCACCCGCGCCCATACTGCCCGCCATGCTCCGCGCGACCGAGATCAGCCTGCCGCTCGACCACCCGCCCGAGGCGATCGAGGCCGCGGTACGGCAACGGCTCGGTCTTTCCGCCACCCCGAATTTCAAGTTCCGCATTGCCCGGCGCGGCGCCGACGCCCGCAGCCGGC
>CAXTUK010000104.1:0-7971 GCA_964247395.1 uncultured Acetobacteraceae bacterium | reverse complement strand
GGACAGCGTGCTGAGCCGGTTGGCCGACGAGACGGAAGCCGATCCGCGGACGCTCGAGCGCGCGGAGGAGCGCCTGTTCGCGCTGCGCGCCGCGGGACGAAAGTACGGGGTGCCCCCGGCCGAGCTGCCGGCGTTGCTGCAGTCCTTGCGGGATCGTGTCGCGGCGCTGGATGTCGGGACGCGCGGGATCGAGGAGCTGTCGGCCGAAGAACGCCTGGCGCGCGCAGCCTTCGGCGCGTGCTGCGCGCGCCTGACGGAAGCGCGGATGGCGGCGGCTCGCGGGGGGGAGGCGGCGGGGCGGGGGGGGCGGGGGGCCCGGGGGGCGGCTCGCCGTCTCGAGACGGCGGCAATGGCGGAACTGGTGCCGCTGAAGCTCGATCGCGCGCGGTTCGTGGTCGAGACCTGCCCGATGGCGGAAAGTGCCTGGAGCGAAGCCGGCGGCGACCAAGTGACGTTCCTGATCGCGGCCAATCCCGGACAAGCGCCGGGTCCGCTGGGACGCGTGGCCTCGGGCGGCGAGCTGTCACGGTTGATGTTGGCGCTGAAGGTGGTGCTGGCCGCTTCATCGCCGGTCGGAACGCTGGTCTTCGACGAGGTCGATGCCGGTGTCGGCGGTGCGACGGCGTCCGCCGTCGGCGAACGCTTGGCGCTGGTGGCCGCCGAGCGGCAGGTCCTGGTGGTGACGCATTCGCCGCAGGTGGCGGCGCGCGGAGACCATCATCTGCACGTCTCCAAGCGGGTGGCGCACGGTCTGACGACCACCGACGTCACCACGCTCGACCGCTCGGCGCGGCGCGAGGAAGTCGCGAGGATGCTGGCCGGGGCACGGGTGACCGATGCGGCCAGAGCGGCGGCGGCGAGCCTGCTGGACGTGGCGGGACCATGGCGCTGAGGAGATGCGGCCAGTTTGGCCGGCCGCGGGTCATCACTGGCGAACCGGTCATCGAGACGTGCCGGGAGGCGTTGTACGTTCCGCGCGCGGGCGATTGGGACCCACTCGGCTGGGGTCTGTACGACTGTGGCGATCGGTTGGTGATCTCGGCTGCGCGATGGATGGCGGCCGAGGACGGGGCGCCGGCGCCGGCGGGCGGCCGCTGGACGGCGCCTGCGGGGGCGAAGCGGGACGCAGTCCCGGCCGATCCCGGCGTGGTGCACGTGTATGGCGGGCTGCTCGACGCGGGCACGGCCGAATTCCTGGCGGGCGCGCTCTCGCGGTTCTGGAGTCACGTGACCCGGCCTGGACCGCGGCTGCTGTTCCACGCGCGTCGCTCGATCGCGGACCTGTTCGAGGCGCCGGTCGTGAACGCGACGATGCGAACGCTCGGCATCACGCCAGACGACTGCGTCGTGCTCGACAGACCGACGCGACTGGCGTGCGTGATCGTTCCCGCCGCCTCCTTCGAGAGCGGGCGGCTGGCGTTTCCGGCCTATGCGAGGCTGGCGGCAACGGTGGCAACCCGCCTGACGGGCCGGACGGTCGCGGCCGATCTCGGGCGCGCGCCGCGGCACATCTCGTCGGCGCGGCAGCCGACGACGGCGTTCCGTGACGAGGAGGCATTCGACCAGGTGCTCGAGCGGAGCGGGGTGGCGATCATTCATCCGGGCGAGGTCTCGCTGGCCACGTTGCTGGCGCGCGTCCGTTCCGCGGGACTGGTTTCCTCGACCGCGCGGCCAGGTCCGGTCGCCGTCGCCGATCAGGTGGCGGCGTTCCGGGACGCCGGCTCGCGGATCATGCTGTGCGCGGGCGAGCCTGGACAGGACGCGCTGAACATCGACGCGCTCTGCGGACATCGGACGCTGTTCCTCAGGCCGGTCGAGGACATCACCGACGTGCGCGAGATGGCGGACGCCTATCTGCGGGCGATGCGTCGGCTGATCAAGGCGCGATCCCTGCCCTGCGAGCTGGCGGCCCGTGCCGAGACGTTGGATGCCGGCGCGGAGGCGGCGTGCGCGAGCTCCGATGGCCAGGATGCGGACGTGCTGGTGGGTGGTCTGCTGACCGGCGTCGCGCAGCTGCGGATCGCCGGCAGCTCGTATCCGTGGTGGCAAGCCGAGTTCGCCGAAGCCCGCGAGATCGACGAGGTCCGCGTGCACGGGCCGATCACGGGCGAGGATCGGCCGTCGGTGCTTCGGCTGTTCGGATCGTTCGACGGGCGCGAGTGGATGGTGCTTGCCGAACGGGACGGGACCGACCCGATCGGCGGGATCGACGGACGCCCGCATCGTTTCGAGGCCGGCGAGAGGCCCTGGCGCGCGCGCATCCTTCGGCTGCAATCGGGCACGGGCGTGCTCGCGTTGGATCAGGTCGAGATCCTTGCGGCCGAGAGGGCGGCATGACCGACATCGACGCTCTGACCGAAGCGGACGCGCGCGACGAGCTCGCGAGCCTGGCCGCGACGATCGCCCGTCACGACCGGCTCTACCATCAGGAGGACGCGCCGGAGATCGACGATGCCGCCTATGACGGGCTGCGGCGACGCAACGCCGCCATCGAACGGCGCTTCCCGGAGTTGATGCGTCCAGACAGCCCGTCGGCGCGAGTGGGCCAGGCGCCGGAAGGCGCGTTCGCCAAGGTCAGGCATGCGGTCCCGATGCTGTCGCTCGACAACGTGTTCGGCGAGGAGGACTTCAGGAGCTTCGAGACGCGTGCGCGCCGGTTCCTGGGTCTCGCTGCGGACGCGGCGTTGCCGCTGGTCGGAGAGCCGAAGATCGACGGCGTCTCGATCTCGCTCACCTTCGAGCACGGGCGCCTCTCGCGTGCGGCGACGCGCGGCGACGGAACGACGGGCGAGGACGTCACCGCCAACATCAGGACGCTCGACGGGGCCGTGCCGCAGATCCTCAGGGGCGCGGCGCCGGACCTGATCGAGATCCGGGGCGAGATCTTTCTCGGCAAGGCGGAGTTCCTGCGCCTCAACGAGGCGCAGGCCGCCTCCGGCGGCAAGGTGTTCGCCAATCCGCGCAACGCGGCGGCGGGATCGCTGCGCCAACTCGACGCGTCCGTCACCGCGTCGCGCCCGCTGGCGCTGTTCGCCTATGCGCAAGGCGCATCGAGCGAGCCGGTCGCGCGCACTCATTGGGAATTCCTGGAACGTCTGAAACGATGGGGCTTCGAGGTCAATCCGCACTCGACCCGGCTCGGGGATGAGCAGGACGTCGCGGCCTTCCAGACCAGGATGGCGGCCGAGCGCGCCAGCCTCGCCTACGACATCGACGGCGTGGTCTACAAGCTCGACGATCTCGCGTTGCAGACGAGACTCGGCTTCGCGGGTCGTGCGCCGCGCTGGGCGACCGCCTGGAAGTTCCCGGCCGAACGGGCGACGACCATGCTCGAGGACATCATGATCCAGGTCGGCCGGACCGGCGCGCTCACGCCCGTCGCCAAACTGCTCGCGGTCAATGTCGGCGGCGTGCTGGTGACGCGGGCGACGTTGCACAACGAGGACGAGATCGCGCGCAAGGATATCCGGGTCGGCGACACGGTGGTTCTGCAACGGGCAGGCGACGTCATTCCGCAGATCGTCGAGGTGGTGACGGAAAAGCGGCCGGCGAGTGCCACGCCGTTCGTGCCGCTGGCGACGTGCCCGGTGTGCGGAAGTGCGGCGATACGGCCGCCCGGCGAAGTCGTGCGCCGCTGCACGGGCGGCCTCGTATGCGCGGCGCAGGCGGTGGAGCGGCTGTCGCATTTCGTCTCGCGACCGGCCTTCGACATCGAGGGACTTGGGGAGCGCACGATCGCGGATTTCTTCGAAGCCGGATGGCTCAGGGAGCCCGCCGACATCTTCCGCCTTCGCCGGCACGAGGCGGCGATCGCGTCGCGGGAGGGTTGGGGACCGCAATCGACGCGCAACCTGATGCGGGCGATCGAGGAGCGGCGCCAGATCGAGCTGGCGCGGTTCATCCATGCGCTCGGCATCAGACGCATCGGGGAAGCGAATGCGAAGCTTCTCGCGTTGCATTATGGGAATTTCGAGACCTGGATGCTGGGCATGACCGAAGCGAGCGTCGCGGGTTCGGACGAGCGCGCGGCCCTGGACAGCATCGGGCGGATCGGAACCGCGATCGCGAACGAGCTGGTGGCGTTCTTTGCCGAGCAGCGGAATGTCTCGGTTGTGCGGGCGCTCGCGGGGGAGATGCGCGAGATCCTGCCGGAGCAGGCGGCGAGCGGTGCGTTGTCTGGCAGGACGATCGTGTTCACGGGTTCGCTCGAGACGATGACGCGGCCTGAGGCGAAGGCGATGGCGGAACGGCTCGGGGCGCGTGTCACCGACACGGTGTCGAAGAAGACGGACCTCGTGGTGCTCGGACGCGACGCCGGGAGCAAGGCCAGACGCGCCGCGGAACTGGAGGTGAGGACCGTCGACGAGGCGGGTTTTCGGGCGATCGTCGACGGCGGCTGACGCGTTTCGTCAGTTGAACAGGCGGCTGCTCTGGCCGTAGGCCTGCAGCGCGCTGGCGGTGGACTGGCTGCCCGCGTCTCCCGGCGTGCTGCCCGGCTGACCGTTCTGGCCGACGCCGAGCAGGAGCGCCTGGATGTCGTTCGACAGGCTCGAGAACGACGCCGAAGCTGTGCTGGGCACGTCGCCGCTGGCCGACGAGGACGTGCCGCCCGGCATCGCCGCGAATGGCGAGGTGGTGCTGGCGACTGGTCGCGTGCTCGCATCGCTCACATCCTGTCTGCGGACCGGCGACGCGCCTTGCATGTGTGAGTGGACGTGCATGAGACATCTCCTTTTCGGTCCTAGCCGATCATGTCGGTGCGCGACTTCCTGCATGTGTCGTGCCAGCCGACATCGCGGTTCCGGCGCGGGTTCCTGCGCGAATGCTCGGTTTTGCCGGCAGAATATGCCGGCAATGCGCCGTCGGCTCGGCAGTTGCTGCAGCCCGTTCAGCCGTGTCCCGGGCGACGCGTCACGGCAGCATCCAGATCGGCTCCTTGAGCCGGGCGATGAAGGCGGCGTGCGCTTCGATCTCTGCTTCTGTCGGAATGATGAGGCGGGGGATCCGGTCGGCCCTGATCGTCCAGGTGCCGCGTCTCGCGGCCCCTGTGTCGACGACGAGCGACAGGCCGCGCTGACGGCCCCCGGTCAGCTCGACATAGACTTCCGCCAGCAGGCGGCAGTCGAGCAGGGCGTTGTGTGTGGTGCGCTCGCTCAGGTCGATGTCGTAGCGACGGCAGAGCGCATCGAGGCTGTTGGGCAGTCCAGGGAAGCGCTGCTTGGCGAGGGCCAACGTGTCGATCATCCGAGAGGGTGCGAGCGGCGGCAGGTCGAGGCGCGCCAGTTCGGCGGAGATGAAGCCGAAGTCGAAGGGCGCGTTGTGCGCGACGAGAGGCGCGTCGCCGATGAAGGCGAGAAAGGCCGGGCAGATGTCGGCGAAGCGCGGTTTGCCGGCGAGATCGGCGCGGGTGAACCCGTGCACGCGCGTGGCCTCCTCTGGGATGTCCCGCTCGGGGTCGATCAGCGCGTGGAAACGGCGCCCGGTCGGCAGGTCGGCGTTGAGCTCGATGGCGGCGATTTCGAGGACGCGGTCACCGATGCTCGGATCGAGCCCCGTTGTTTCGGTGTCGAACAAGATCGATCGCGACGCGAGGACGGTATTCATGCGGGTTCTGGTTCGACGATGCAGGGAGAGATTATGCGCGCCCGGTGCTCAAAGACCAGTCGCACGATTTGCCGCACGCGCGAGCCGGTCGAAGGCGAGATCGACCGTGATCGCGAACAGCGCCGCGACCAGCGCGCCCTGCACGACATATCCGGTCTTCTCGGACACCAGACCGTCGAGGATGGGCGAGCCGAGCGTGGGAACGCCGACGGTGGACGCGATCGCCGCGGTGCCGATGGCGACGATGGTGGCGGTTCGCACGCCCGCGACGATCAGCGGCGAGGCGAGCGGCAGCTCGACGCGGAGCAGACGCTGGCGGGGCGACAGGCCCATGCCGTCGGCGGCGTCGCGGACGCTGGCCGGGATGGCGTCCAGACCGGCGAGCGTGTTAGACAGGATCGGCAGCAATCCGTAGAGCGCCAGGGCGAGCAAGGCCGGCCGCTCGCCGTAGCCGAGCAGCGGGACGGACAACGCGAGCACAGCGACGGGCGGGAAAGTCTGACCGACCGATGCGACGGCGGCCGCCAGCGGACGGAACGCCCGGCCGGGACCGCGGGTGACGGCGATGCCGACGGCCACACCCGCCAGCATGGCGGCGCCGGTGGCCTCCGAGACGAGCAGGGCCTGGCGGCCGAGCAAGGCCGCGAGACTCGCGAAGGGATAGATCGGCGGAGTGGTCGACGGGAACAGGCCGAGCAGGAGCGGGCCGGCGCGCGGAAAAGCGGCGAGCAGCCCCGCCAAGGCAAGCAGTCCGGCGGCGAGGCCATAGGGAGCGCGACGGCTGGTCACGGCGAGGTTTCCAGCAGGTCGCGGCGGCGGAGGATGCGCGCCTCGCCCGCGCCGATGACGCGCAGGACGTCGCTCGCGGTCTCGATCATCCGCGACAGGGCGGTGCGAAGCGTCTCGTTCGCATCGATGGCTGGGGCGCCGTCGGCCTCGCCGGGGCGGGCGCGGTCGGCAACCCGCCAGGTCGAGAGCAGGCGAAGGCCGAGATCGAGACTGCCGACGAGTGAGCGGACATGCTCGTCGGCTGGCGCGGCGAGGAGCGCGTTCGGAGTGGCGATCTGCAGGATGCGTCCCTCGCGCATGACGCAGACCCGGGCGCCGAGGCGGAGCGCCTCGTCGATGTCGTGGGTCACGAGCAGCACGGTCTTGCCGGTGGCGGCGATGATGGCGACGAGCTCGGATTGCAGGCCCCCCCGGGTGATCGGATCGAGCGCGCCGAACGGCTCGTCCATCAGCATCAGGGGCGGGTCGGCGGCCAGCGCGCGCGCGATGCCGACCCGCTGCTGCTGGCCGCCGGAGAGGGCGCGCGGATGCTCGTCGCGATAGAGGCTGGGCGGAAGGCCGACCAGCTCGAGCATCTCGTCGACGCGGCGGCCGATGCGGGCGCGATCCCAGCCGAGCAGTTCCGGCACGGTGGCGACGTTGCGGGCGACGGTCCAGTGCGGGAACAGGCCGGTCGCCTGGATGACGTAGCCGATGCGCCGCCGGAGCATGTCGGGGCGAAGCGAGCTCGCATCCTCGCCGCCGATCAGGACGCGGCCGGCATCGGGCTCGATCAGACGGTTGATCATGCGCAGCGTGGTCGTTTTGCCGCAGCCGGAGCCGCCGATCAGGACCAGGCACTCGCCTGGCATCACCTCGAAGGAGACGTCGTCGACGGCGAGCCGTCCATCGAAACGTTTGACGAGATGCTCGACGGCGATCATGCCGGCCGGACGCGTCGCTCGGCGGCGCGCGGCGCGGTGTCGGCGAGCAGCGCCATCGCGGTCACCGGCAGGGCGCCGAGGAGCACGAGATCGGTCGCGTATTCGCCGACGCCCTCGAAGACGAAGGTGCCGAGCCCGCCGGCGCCGATCAGGGATGCGACGGTGACGAGGCCGATGGTCTGGACCGCGACGATGCGGATCCAGGCGAGCAGGGCGGGTACCGCCAGCGGGAGCTCGACCGCGACCAGGCGACCGCGCGACGTCAGGCCCATGCCGGAAGCGGCGTCGCGGATCGCGGGGTCGACCGAGGCAAGGCCGGCGTCGGTGTTGCGGACGATGGGAAGCAGTCCGTAGAGCGTGAGCGCGATCAGGG
This sequence comes from uncultured Acetobacteraceae bacterium, assembly GCA_964247395.1. GTDB lineage: Bacteria > Pseudomonadota > Alphaproteobacteria > Acetobacterales > Acetobacteraceae > CAXTPV01. The sequence continues at coordinate 282 of CAXTUK010000104.1, read as the reverse complement.
CCGGTGCTGGCCCGATCCCGCCGACGCCGAAACGGCCGAGCAGCGGGATCGCGGCCGCGAGCGCCGAGAGCGGCGCGATCAGCAGGCCGAAGGCGGCGACCGACGGGATGGTCTGCAGAATGTTGAGAACGCCGTAGAGCGGCGGCCGTAGCGAGGGACGGCGGGCGGCGAGCACGCCGAGCGGCAGCCCGATCGCGCACGCGAAGGCCAGGGTCGCGGCGGACGGTGCGAGGTGACGCAGGGCGGCGCCGGCGAGTGCGGATCGGCGCTGGGCGAATTCAC
>CAXTUK010000103.1:7749-7974 GCA_964247395.1 uncultured Acetobacteraceae bacterium | reverse complement strand
GTATTTGGGATCGTCGATGATGGCGCGCCAGGTCGAGCGCATGCACTCGATGAAACGCGACAGCAGGGACTGGGGAGGAGAAGCGCTCGCGTCCATGGCGGGATCGTTGCGCTGTCTTCACGGCGATGGAAGGGCCGGCGATGGATGGTCGCGCCAGGCGGCTCGGGCGATCAGCGTCGCGGGCTGGAGATCGAAGCTGCCGTCGGCGCCGATCGCGAAATGCCC
>CAXTUK010000103.1:0-7739 GCA_964247395.1 uncultured Acetobacteraceae bacterium | reverse complement strand
GGTCTCGAGCTGCTGCTGCTGCTCCAGCACCGTGGCGCGGGGGGGGGCGGCCGGGCGAGGTACGGGTGCGCGCGGTCCAGGCGGCGAATTCCATCCGCAGCGTGCGCAGCGTGATCGCCTCGGTGGTGAAGCCGGCGCACGCGAGGGCGGAGACGAGCTCGGCGACGCTGTAGTTCCGGACGTGCGACGGATCGCGCAGCAGTTCAATCGCCTGCAGGTGGGTGTCGAGAACGCGGTCGGCGGGGGCGATGGTGTCGACGAGGACGGCGCGGCCGGCTGGCTTGATGACGCGGCGCGCCTGGCGCAGGCCGGCGTCGAGGTCCTGCCAGTGGTGGGCGGTGAGGCGGCAGAGGACGATGTCGAAGCAGGCATCGGGGAAGGGCAGCGATTCGGCGGCGGCCTGGGTGGTGGCGATGTTGGAGAGGCCGCGCTCGGCGGCGGTCGCGGCGACGGCCTCGAGCATGCTGGCGGTGACGTCGCAGGCGACGATCTCGGCGACGTGGGGCGAAGCGCGGTAGCTGACGTGGCCGCCGCCGCAGCCGAGATCGAGCACGCGGGCGGCGGGGTGCCCGCGCAGCTCGGCCTCGATCTGGTCGAGGTCGGCGCCGGTGTTGTGGACGGCGCTGTCGACGTAGTCCCTGGCGCGGGGGGCATAGTGTTCGGCGACGAAGGCGGTCTGCGAGGTGGTCACGGGGTATTCCTTCGGGCGATCGTGCTGGTGGTAGCAGGATCACTATCGGATGCTTCTGTTTCGGCTGGCCCCTGTGCTGGCTGGCAGGGGCCGGGGTTGGTCTTGAAAACTGGGGAAGTGCCGCACATTATATCCCTGGTGTGGGGTAGATGGTAGGGCACATGTCGGCAGTCAGGGAAGTGGACTTCCTGGACGACGTCATCGGCGGCGACGGGGTGGTCAGCACCGAGCGTCTGGCGGCGTCGCTGCGGATCACCCGGGGCGAACTGGCGACGGCGTTCGGTCTGTCGCGGGATGCCGTGTCCAAGACCGATCGATTGCGGGCGAGGGCGACGCAGGGCCGCCTGCGCGAGGTGACGCAGATCATCAACCGGGTGCTGCCGTGGTCGGGGTCGGTGCAGCAGGCGTTCGCCTGGTACCGGTCGCAGCCGATCCCGGCGTTCGGCGACCAGACGGCGGAAGAGCTGGTCCGGGAAGGACGGGCCGAGCACCTGATGGGCTACCTGGCGGGTCTTTCGCTCGGCGGATATGCTTGAGGCTGGTCGGCACGGTCTATCGGGCACACAATCCGCGTTGGTCGTTTCTTCCGCACTCGGGTGATGGCGCGGCAAGGACCGGAGGTCGTTTAAATCCGGTCGGGATGCCGGCGCTCTACACATCGAAACGGCTGCAGACCGCCTGGCTCGAAGCGCAGCAGGGATTTCCGTTCAAGGCGCAGCCGATGATGCTGTGCGCCTATGAGGTGGATTGCGGTGACATCCTCGACCTGACCGACGCGGCGATCCTGCGTCTGCACGAGATTCCCGCGTCGGTGCTGGCGAGTGGTTGGAAGGATGCCGCCACACGTAGCGAAATCCCTCCGAGCTGGGGGCTGGCGGGGCGGCTGGTCGCCGAGGGGATCGCGGGGATCATCGTGCCCAGTTTCGCGGTCGGCGCCGGTTCGGATGACGTGAACGTCGTGTTCTGGACGTGGTGACCCGATCAGCCGCACCAGGTGCGTGTCATCGACGACGCGCACCGGTTGCCCAGGGACGCGCGATCGTGGCTGTGACGAGAGCGGATGGCGGGCTTCGGGCGGCGGAGCGGGACGATGGGCACCCTGCCCTGCCTATCGACGGCCCGCAGGGGAGATCGACATTCTCGCGGCGGAGATGTGCCAGACATCGTGGACGATGGGACAGGTTTGAAGCTGGAACGTCGAACGGCAAGTCAGGACCGTGCCCCAGATCGGCCGGCGATGCGCGTGATGGTCCTTGTTCCGGTGGGATGGTGGCGTGTAGCATGTGCATACGGTGCGCATAGGGAGGTTTCATGGGTCATGTCCGGACCGCGGCGAAACGCCCGATCAATGTCAGCCTGAACGACGATCTCGTCCGGCAGGCGCGGCTCTATACAAGCAATCTCAGCGGCACCCTGGAGGACCTGCTTCGGGACTTTGTCGATCGGGAGCGTGCCCGTCGTCGGACCGAGGATGCCGCGTTGGATCGGGTGATCGACGGGCTCAACGAGTTTCATCGGGAGCACGGGCTGCTGAGCGACGAGTTCTCGTCGCTCTGACGCATGGCCCAGTTCGACGTTGTCCGGAACCCCGGCCGGCGGCGAGAAGCTGTTCCGTTCGTGGTTGTGCTTCAGAACGCGCGGTTCGATAAAGGCACGACACGCTTCGTGGCCCCCCTGATCCTGAGCAGCTTGGCGAGAATAGAGGAACACCACCTCGCGCCGCGCTTCACCATCGGCGGGGTGGAGGTGGTCATGGACGTGTTCAATCTGGCTACCCTCCCGGCGGAGAGGCTGGGACGGCCGGTTGCGTCGCTGACGGACGAGGAGTCGCGGTCGAAGCTGGTGCGGGCTCTCGACGAACTCATCAGCCAAGCATGAGTGTCTACGGCCCGGTCTTGGGCCATTGGCGATTGCGGTAGACGACTTTGCGCCGCTGCGACCGATCGGTGGTGCGCTTGCCAATTCGATGGCAGCCTTGCGCGTATGACGCTCAAGATCGTCAATCGTGCGGTGCCGAGTTGCGGCACGACGTGTGGACCTCCGGGCGACGCTGCGCTGTAGTTATTGCAGCGACAGCAAGCGGAGTAGCAAATGCGCCTCGATTCGACGTCCAGCGGATGACTGCCCGTTTCGTCACCGGGCCGATGCGCGCCAAATTGAAGTCCGCCATGAAGGAAAAGCCCGTTCTGGCGGCCGTGGCCTACGTCACCGACGTCGGCGGTCTCCCGCTCGGAGCGGGCGACACCCTGATCTGCGACGCGAGCGATGCCACCGCGAAATCGGGAGGGACGAGCCGCGAAACGCTGCGGCATCTCGTTACGTGCGGTGTGAAAGTGTTCTCGCTTCCCGGCCTGCACGCCAAGGTCGTCGTTGCCGGCCCACGTGCCATCGTCGGTTCTTCGAACTGGTCCAAGCACTCTGAGGACGACCTGATAGAAGCCAGCTTGGACACCGATGACCCGGCAATGGTGAAGGCGGCCGCGGCGTTCGTCCGCAAGCAGGCCAGGAGAGCCGTCCAGGTCGACCAAGCTTTCATAGAAAGTATGCCGGACGCCGAACCGACGAAGCATGCCGCGGGCGGCGGGAAGAAGTCTTCGCCGGATAGGCCCGCGAAGGCGTGGCTCCTGGCCACATGGACGCTTCACGGTCACAGGGAGTTCCAGGAAAGGATCAAGGGCAAGGTGGCGACGCTGGCGGAGATAACGCGCGACGCGACGCTTGACTCGGTGCGGTGGGACCCGGGCGAGAAGGAAGGCGCACGGCTTAATCGGGGGGATCGCATTGTGATGATCTGGCACGACGACAAGGACACGGTGCACGTCTACCCGCCCGTCCAGATCATGGACGTCGTTAAGGAGGACAGTGACTTTTCCATCATCTGGGCGGGTGCATCAAATCACGACGAACGCGGATCTCGTGGAAGAGGTTCAAGACGCTCGCCGGCAGGATTGGCCTTCCGGAGAACATAACCCCCCGCAGCACGCGTGGGCTCGACCCCGCGATGGCGAACGAGCTGCTCGCAAGGTGGCCCAAGAAGTAGCCTGCGCCATCCAACGCGAGAAGAGACCAGGACCACCGCACCAACCACAGAACCGCACCTCTCCTAAGTCGCCGGATAGCGGCTCGAAAGACGCGGAAACTGGCGAACAAAATTACTGGCCGGCACCGGACCGTTCGGTCTTGGGCGAGATGCTGAAGAAGCGGGCATCAGGGTAGAGCGTTGAGCGACTGCCTGTCGGCGATCGCACAGATTGCCCTGGCCGCACCGAGTTAGACGCCACCAGACATTTGGCGCTATCAGAGCGCTTCGACGCTGTCAGGCCGGACGCGACGGTCGGCTTAGTGGCAATCGACTTATAACGGTTCTGCTGCCAGAACGGTGGTAGGGCAAGATCCTAACGAATCAAAAGACGAACGGCAGCCATGACAATAATGCATTTGTCTCTTTTACGGAACGTCGGTTAATTCGAACCCGTCGATGCCGGCGCCGACATCCCTTTGACAAGCTTGCTCGCCTTTGCCACCCGAACGCTAGCCTTCGCTTCAAGTTCGTGACGGTGACGCTCTGGCTCTCCGACGGTCTCCGTCGTATATCGCGAAATCGTGGACGTGCCGGCACGTATCGCGCCTCGGCGGAGCGGGAGGGTTGCTGCGTCAGGCGGCGCGTTAACGTCCGCTGCTGGAAAGCCGTTTGAGCTCAGGCCTGACCGGGTTGGGCGCTAAGCAGCCACTGAGCAATGGCCCTGAAAGGTCCGATCACGATCGATAGCAATCCATTCGGCGGGTCTGGGGCCGCTGGCCCCAGCGGGGTCGAGGGGCGGAGCCCTCGGCTTGCTTGCTACGCGCGCAGGGCGAAGGGGATGGGCATGTTCAGCGCGTCGGGGATGTCCCAGACTTCGCGGACGGTGCGGATCGGCTTGAAGCCGGCGCGGAGATACGCGGGCAGTGCGCGGGGGTGGTCGGCGGTGCAGGTGTTGACGCGCACCGCGGTGGGCTGGAGCAGCCAGGCGGCGTCAATCGCCGCGCACAGGAACCGGTAGCCGATGCCATGGCCGATGAATTGCGGCATCAGGCCGAAATAGGCCAGGTTCACGTCGGTGCCGGTGCGGGCGTCGAGCTCGAAGAAGCCGGCGGGCTCGCCGTCGCGGTAGAGCACGTGGATCGAGATCGCGGGCGAGGCGAGGAGGTCGGCGATCTCGCGGTCGGGGGCGACGCGGCGCAGCCACCAGCAATAGGGACCGCCGACGGTCGCGTAGAGGTAGCGGTAGAACGCGACGGTGGGCGACGGAAGGCGCACGAGCGAGCAGTCTTCCGGCAGGGACTTGGCCTCGGCCGGACGGCGCTCCATGCGGAGGAAGGTGACGTTGACCGCGATGCGGGTGCGCGGTCCGTCGTGGTGCGGCACCGTGCGGGTTCCGCGGCCTAGTCGTCGAGGAAGGACCGCAGCTTGCGGCTGCGGCTCGGGTGCTTGAGCTTGCGCAGCGCCTTGGCCTCGATCTGGCGGATGCGTTCGCGGGTGACGTTGAACTGCTGGCCCACTTCCTCGAGCGTATGGTCGGTGTTCATGCCGATGCCGAAACGCATCCGCAGGACGCGTTCCTCCCTGGGCGTGAGGCTGGAGAGGACGCGGGTGGTGGCTTCCCGGAGATTGGCCTGGATGGCGGCGTCGAGCGGGATGACGGCGGCCTTGTCCTCGATGAAGTCGCCTAGATGGCTGTCCTCCTCGTCGCCGATCGGCGTCTCGAGACTGATCGGTTCCTTGGCGATCTTGAGCACCTTGCGGACTTTTTCCAAGGGCATGCCGAGCTTCTCGGCGAGTTCCTCGGGGGCGGGCTCGCGGCCGATCTCGTGCAGCATCTGGCGGCTGGTGCGGACCAGCTTGTTGATCGTCTCGATCATGTGCACGGGGATGCGGATGGTGCGCGCCTGGTCGGCGATCGAGCGGGTGATCGCCTGGCGGATCCACCAGGTGGCGTAGGTGGAGAACTTGTAGCCGCGGCGGTACTCGAATTTGTCGACCGCCTTCATCAGGCCGATATTGCCTTCCTGGATCAGGTCGAGGAATTGCAGGCCGCGGTTGGTGTATTTCTTGGCGATCGAGATGACGAGACGGAGGTTGGCCTCGATCATCTCCTTCTTGGCGCGCGCGCTGTCGCGTTCGCCGCGGGCGACGGTCTGGTAGACGCGGCGGAATTCGCTGATCGGCAGACCGGCGTCCTGGGCGACGGTGCCGATCTGGGCGCGCAGGGCGGCGACCTCGTCGGCGTGCCTGGCGGCGAAGGGCTTCCAGCCCTTGCCGGGGAGGTTGGCGACCGAGGGCATCCAGCCGGGGTCGAGCTCGTGGCCGCGGTATTTGAGCAGGAAGTCCTCGCGGCCGACCTTGCAGCCCTCGGCGAGGCGGAGGATGCGGCCCTCGTAGCCGTTGAGCTTCTGGTTGATGTGCTTGAGCGCCTGGACGAGCTCCTCGATGCGGTTGTTGTGCAGGCGGACCTGCTCGACCTTGCCGACGAGCTCCTCTCGCTGCTTCTCGTAGGAGCGCTCGGACTTGTCGGAGATCTCCTCGCCGCCGGTGAGCGTCTCGAGGCGCCTGGCCTGGACCTTGTGGAGCTTCTTGTAGAGGGCCTCGATGTCCTCGAAATGGGCGAGGACCTCGGGCTTGAGCTTCTCCTCGAGCGCCGAGAGGGAGAGGCCGGCGCCCTCGCCTTCCTCGGCCTCCTCGATCTCCTCGCGGGTGGGGGCCTCGAAATTGTCGGCCGCCCCGTCGGGGGCGCCCTCGCCCACCTCCTCGCTGGAGGGGGCGCCGCCGGCCTGGGTCGCCTCGAGGTCGATGATGTCGCGCAGCAGGATGTTGCCGGCCTTGAGACGGTCGTGCCAGGAGATGATGGCGCGGAAGGTGAGCGGGCTCTCGCAGAGGCCGCCGATCATCATGTCGCGGCCGGCCTCGATGCGCTTGGCGATGGCGATCTCGCCCTCGCGCGACAGCAGCTCGACCGAGCCCATCTCGCGCAGGTACATGCGGACCGGATCGTCGGTGCGGCCGAGGCTCTCCTCGTCGACGTTGCCGGCGGCCTGCTCCTCGGCCTCGGGCTCGTCAGGCTGCTCGGCCTTGGCGGCCTCGCCGTCCTCGGCCTCCTCGGCCTCGACGACCTGGATGCCCATCTCGGAGAGGGAGGCCATGACGTCCTCGATCTGCTCGGAGGACATCTGGTCGGGCGGCAGGACGGCGTTCAGCTCGTCGAAGGTGATGTGGCCGCGTTCCTTGCCCTTGGCGATCAGCCGCTTGACGCCGGCCGATGTGATGTCGAGCATGGTGGTGTCGTCGCCCTGCTCGGTGGCGGCACCTTCGGTCCGCTCGGCCGTCTTGGTCGCCATGTCGGTCTCTCTCCCTAGTCCCTCAACGTCGCGCGCGCCGGTCAGACGCGTGCGTCATGCTCCAGCGCGCGCAGTTTCTCTCGCGCCTCGACGAGTGCCGTGACGCGGGTGACGCACCGATCGGTGAACTCCCTTGCGAGCAGAGATCGTGCCATGTCGATCTCCTCGTCGAGCCTGGCGTGTTGCATCAGACCGAAGAAATGCCACCAGCCCTGCTCCGCCTCCGCCGGCATCGCGCCGGGCCGCGCGAAGTGCGGCAGTTCGCCGCGGCGCCGCACGATGTCGAGCGCCCTGGCGAGATGTTGTTCGCAACCCGAGAGGCGCAGGTGGTCAAGTGCCATGTGCGAGTCAAGCATTTCGACGCTGTCCGCCGGATGCGGGAGATCGAGGATCGAGGATCGCAGCTCGGCCAGCCAGGCGGGGAGCTCGAGGCGGCGCCAGGCCTCCTCGATGTCGGGCAGGGTGCGCGGGTTGTGCAACGCGGTGACCGCGAGGAGGCAGGCGCGCTCGTCGCGCGCCGCCTCGTCGCTGAGCAGCGGGCGGGGTTCGCGTGAGGGCCTCGGCGGCCCGGTCCTGGCGCGGACCGACTGGAAGTAGCGGTCGAGCAGGGCGCTGCGGTATTCGGCGGCGAGCGAGCGGTCGGCGACGAGCCCGGCGGCCTCGACGAGGCGGGCGC
>CAXTUK010000102.1:7726-7983 GCA_964247395.1 uncultured Acetobacteraceae bacterium | reverse complement strand
ATGCGGCGACGCGGGCGAACCCGTGCCGGTAGAGCGACTGGAACTGCACGCGCGCCTCCGCTCAGTCGCGCGGGATATGGCGTGGATCGATGTCGCGTCCAAGCAGGCGGCGGATCGCGCGGCGCCGCCCGGTGCCGGCATGCAGCAGTTCGATCAGGCCAGCCATCCGCAGGTCGTCCCCGGCGCCCGGCGGGCGCACATGCGGGCGGACCCCGCGCGGGCGGGCGGGCTTCGGCGCCGCCGGCCTGCTGGCGCTG
>CAXTUK010000102.1:0-7716 GCA_964247395.1 uncultured Acetobacteraceae bacterium | reverse complement strand
CTCCAGCAGACCCTCGGGGCCGCGGGTGACGCCGAAGCCGCTCTCGCGAGCGCCACCGAACGGGAGGCGCGGGTCGGCGGTGGGGACGATGACGTCGTTGACGGTGACGGCGCCCGCCGGCAGACGGGCGGCCAGACGGGCGGCGGCTGCGGTCGGGCCGAAGATGCTGGCACCGAGCGCGTAGCGGCTCGCCTGCTCGGCGGCGACGGCTGCGTCGAGATCGTCGACCGGCACCAGGGCGAGCCAGGGCGCGAAGACGTCGCGCGACAGCAGCTCGGTGTCATGCGGCGCGTCGGCCAGCACCAGGGGGGTCATCTGCGACGCAGCCGCATCCGGGACGATGCCGACCGGCCGGGCCCCACGCGCGATCGCGTCCTTGGCCAGCGTTCGAAGCGCCTCGAGGGCGGCCGGCATGACGGGAACGGCCGGATGGCGCGCGACGAAGGCGGCGAGCGCGCTCTCGATGGGTGCGGCCAGTTCGTGCGGGACAATGGCGCGCCTCGGCGCGATGCAGGTGGCGCCGCCGTTCAGCCGGAGCCCGTAGGCGAGGCTCGCGGCGACGAGCATAACGTCCGCGTCCGGGAGCACGTAGACCGGGTCGGCGCCGGAGAGCTCGGCGGTGCAGGGCGTGAGACTCCGGGCGGCGGCGGCAAGGACGGCGCGGCCGGTGGCGGCCGAACCGGTGAGCACGACCCGGTCGAAACCGCCGTCGAGGAGCATCCGGCCGGTGGCGTCGTCGTCTGCGGTGATCTCGAGGAGGCCTTTCGCACGCCCGGCCCGCGCCAGCCGGGCGGCGCGCGCGCGGGCCGCGGGGGCGCCCCCGCGGCCAGGCTTCCAGGCGACGGCGTTGCCGGCCGCGAGCGCCTGCAGCGCCGGGATGCCGGGGAGCAGGAGCGGGTAGTTCGCCGGCGCCAGGATCAGCACCGCGCCGAACGGCGTCCGTACGACCACCTGTTCGACCCCGGCCAGCCAGACCGGCCGGCCGGCGGCACCGAGCCTTCGCGGCGCGAGCAGTCCGACGGCGCGGTGCTCGAGAAATCGTGCCGCTTCGAGGATGGGCAGGATCTCGGCGGTCAGGGTCTCGGCCAGCGGGCGCGCGACGGTGCGTGCGACCTCGGTTGCCTGGCCGGCCAGCAGACGGCGAAACCGGCCGATCACGGCCATCCGGCAGTCCGGTGCGACCTCGTGCCAAGCGGCGGAGGCCTGCCGCAGCCGCTCCGGCCGGCCGGCAATAGTGACAAGTTCGTCCATGCGCCCAATTCTACCCTCGACGTGACCGGCGCGGGTTGATTCCCGGCTGCCGGCTCGTGCGTCGATGCAAGGGGGAACGCAACTTTGGCGTCAACAGTCGTGCGAGACGCGCGGGGCTCTGAATGAGTCGTCATGTCGCGGTCGTGGGCGCCGGACCTGGCGGCCTGGCCGCAGCGATGCTGGCGTCGCAGGCGGGGGCGGAGGTCACGGTCTTCGAACGGCATGCAGAGGTCGGCGGCCGGTCGGGAACGATCCACGCCCGTTCGGGCGCGGGTGGTTTCCACTTCGATGTGGGACCGACATTCTTTCTGTACCCGACATTGCTCGCCGAGATCTTCGCGTGCTGCGGCTTCAGGCTGGAGGATCATGTCGAGCTGATCCGCCTGGCGACACATTATGATCTGAAGTTCGAGGATGGCCCGTCGCTTCGGGTCCCGTCCGATCTGGCCGGACTGCAGCGCGAGATCGCGCGGATCTCGCCCGCGGATGCGGTGAACGTGCCTCGTTTCGTCGAGGAGAACCGGCGCAAGTTCGAGCGCTTCAAGGTGGTGCTCGGACAGGAATTCAACGGCCCTCAGTCCCTGGTCAGTCCGGGCATGCTGCGCGCGCTGCCGATGCTGCGTCCGTTGTCGACGGTGGACCGCGACCTGGCCCGGCATTTCGCGGACCCGCGCGTGCGGCTCGCCTTCTCGTTCCAGAGCAAGTATCTCGGGATGTCGCCCTACAGGTGTCCGAGCCTGTTCACGATCCTGGCGTTCATGGAGCACGAGTTCGGCATCTATCATCCGCGAGGCGGCACGGGCGCGGTGATGCGGGCGATGGCGGACGTGGCGCGCAAGATGGGGGTGCGGTTCAGGCTCGGAGAGAAGGTGCGCTCGCTCGAGCTCGAAGGGCGTCGCGCGGTCGGGGTTCGCACCGATGACGGCCTGACCCGCGCCGACGCGGTGGTGCTGAACGCGGATTTCGCGCGTTCGATGACCAAACTGGTGCCGGATGCCAAGCGCAAGCGCTGGACGGACCGCAAGCTGGCGACCAAGAAATACTCGTGTTCGGCCTTCATGCTGTATCTCGGCATCGAGGGCAGGCTGGACGGGGTTGCGCATCACACGATCTTCCTGTCGACCGATTTCCGGACCAACTTCCTCGAGATCGAGGGTGCGACCGCGCCGCCGAAGCAGCCGTCGTTCTACATGCAGAACGCCTGCATCACGGATGCGGCGTTGGCGCCGCCGGGACATTCGACGCTCTACGTGCTGATCCCGGTCGGCAACCGGCTTGAATCGGGAGGGATCGTCTGGGACGAGGCGTTGCGGGCACGGTTCCGTGCGGTCGCGCTCGAGCGCCTAGCGAAGGCGGGTCTGCCGGATCTCGAAAGACGGATCAGGTTCGAGCGGATGGTCACTCCCGACGAGTGGGAGGAGGATTTCGACGTCCATCGCGGCGCGGTTTTCAACCTGGCCCACAATATCGGGCAGATGCTGCATTGGCGTCCGCACAACCGGTTCGAGGAGCTCGACGGCGTCTATATCGTCGGCGGCGGAACCCATCCGGGCAGCGGGCTGCCGGTGATCTTCGAGGGCGCGCGCATTTCGACCCGCCTGCTCGCGAGCGATCTCGGGCTGCGGCCGCAGGACAGCGTCATGCCGGTCGCGCACGCGCCGGTGTTCGAGGAGGCGCTATGAGAACGGACCTGCCGGTCGGCATCATCGGCGGCGGCCTCGCCGGGCTCGCGTGCGCCTGCACGCTGGCTGCCCGGGGTTACAGGGTAGTCGTGTTCGAGAAGAACGATTGGCTCGGCGGCAAGGCGGCGCAGTTCGAGCAGGACGGGTTCCGCTTCGATATGGGACCGACGATCCTGACGGTGCCCTCGGTGCTGGCTCGGATTTTCGCCGAGGCAGGCCAGCGGATGGAGGACACGCTCGACCTGGTCAGGCTCGACCCGCAATGGCGCTGCTTCTTCGATGACGGCAGCGTGATGGACTTGGTCGAGAACGTCGATGCGATGGCGGCGATGCTCAAGCGCGATGCCGTGTCCGGAACCGACCAGGGCTATCGCGACTTCATCGCGATGAGCGAGCATCTGCACGGGGTGAGCCGGAAGTTCTTCTTCTGGAAGTCTGTCGAGGACATCACCGACACTCTGGATCTGCGCAAGAACATGGATCTCACGACGCTGCGCGACGTGGCGTCGCTGCGCATGGGATCGAGCGTCGCTCGCGAGATACGCAAGCGCGTGCCGGACGCGCGGGCGGCACAGATGCTCGACCATTTCGTCCAGTATATCGGCTCGTCGCCTTACGCCTCGCCGGCGGTGCTGTGCAGCATCGGGCACATGCAGACCGACGAGGGGATCTGGTTTCCGATAGGGGGCACCCGGGCGGTGCCGGAGGCGCTCGCGGACCTGGCGCGTTCGCTCGGGGTCGAGTTCCGGATCGGAACCGACGTCGTGCGGATCCTGCAATCCGACGGTCGGGTTTGGGGGGTGGAGACGGATGACGGACAAGCAACCCGACTGTCGAGCGTGGTGTCGAACATGGACGCGGTCCGGACGTACCGGGAACTGGTCGGCGGGGTGCCGGCGCGACGGTTCGGACGCCGGTGGAACGGGCGCGAGCCGGCCTGTTCGGGCGTGGTACTCTACCTTGGGCTCGATCGCGGCTACGAGCACCTGGCGCACCACAACTTCGTATTTTCGCGCGATCCCGAAGAGGAGTTCGACTTCATCTACGAGCGCGGCGAACCCGCGCCGGACCCGACCTGCTACCTGGCGGCGACCGCGACGACGGAACCGGGCTCGGCGCCGGAGGGCGGGGAGTCGCTCTACATCCTGGTGCACACGCCCTATCTGCGGCCGCATCATGACTGGAGCGTGATGCTGCCGCGCTATCGGGAAGTGATTTTCGACAAGCTCGCACGGACGGCGGGCCTGCGCGATCTGGAGAGCCGGATCAGGGTGGAGAGGGTGCTGACGCCGCTCGACATCCACCGGCGCTACAAGGTGCTCAACGGTGCGATCTACGGGCTGGCGAGCCACGGCAAGTTCACCGGCGCGTTCAAGCCGGGGAACCGGTCGCGAGAACTGCCCGGTCTCTATCTGGCGGGAGGTGCGGCGCATCCCGGACCCGGCATGCCGATGGTGATGATGTCCGGCTGGATCGCCGCCGACGCGCTCGACCAGGACATGCGCGAGACCGGACGCAACGCGGGCGGCCGAGAGGCCCTGCTGGCCTGATCACGTCGTGGGACCGCCAGTCGCCGACGATCCGATCGGCTTGCGTTCGCAGCGTCTGTTCGAGTTGTTCGCCCGCTATCTCGGCTGGCGGATGTCGCGGGAGTTCCATGCCGTCCGGCTCGGCGTCGGGAGCGAGCCGAGGCTGCCGGCCGACCGCAATGTCGTGATCTACTGCAATCACCCGTCCTGGTGGGACCCGGCGTTCTGCATCGTGCTCGCGCACCTTCTGTTTCCCGGGCGGCCGGGTTACGCGCCGATGGACCAGGACGCGTTCGCACGCTACGGCGTCTTCCGCCGGATGGGGGTCTTCGGGGTCGTGCCCGACAGCCATTCGGGGGCTCGCCGGTTCCTAGAGGTGTCGGAGCGCGCGTTGGCGCTTCCCGGCGGGATGATGTGGATCAATGCGGAGGGTACGTTCACCGACCCGAGGACGCGTCCGTTGTCGTTGCGGCCGGGCATCGCGCATCTTGCGCGGCGACAGACCAGTGCGCTGCTGGTGCCGTTGGCCATGAGCTTCGAATACTGGGAAGAGAGCCGCCCGGAAGCGCTGGCACGGTTCGGCGCGCCGGTCGCGCTCCGTGGTGCGGGGTCGGTCGCGGAGATCGGAAGGCGGCTGACGGAAGGGCTCGAGGCGACGATGGACGAGTTGGCGCGCGACAGCATGACGCGCGACGCCCGGCGGTTCACCACGCTGATCAGCGGACGGACGGGTGCGGACCGAATCTACGATGGCTGGCGACGTGCGCGCAGCCTGCTGCGCGGACGCCGGTTCGACCCGGCGCACGGGGCGGGGCGATGAAGGATCTCTCGATCGTGTGCCTTGCGCTGGCGCTGCTGCCGCTGGCGATGCTGCTGATCAATCTGCCGTTCTATCGCCGGCCGCGTCGGACGCGACCGGTCGCGATGTCGGTGCTGATCCCGGCGCGAAACGAGGAGCGGAACATCGGCGAGGCCGTCGCGTGCGTGCTCGCGAGCACCGGCGTCGATCTCGAGCTGCTGGTGCTGGACGACCACTCGACCGACGGAACGCGCGGCGTGCTGGCAGCGATCGACGATGCGAGATTGCGGGTGATCGACGGATCACCTTTGCCGGCCGGCTGGTCGGGCAAGCAGCATGCCTGTGCGGCGCTGGCGGCGGAGGCGCGACAGCCGTTGATGGTGTTCGTCGATGCGGACGTCCGGCTGTCCCCGGACGCGCTCGCGCGCGTCACCGGCTACATGCAGCGCCACCCGAACGTCGCGCTGGCGAGCGGCTTCCCGCGGCAGATCACGCGCGGCTGGTCGGAGCGGCTGCTGCTGCCGCTGATCCATGTCATGCTGCTGTGCTATCTGCCGATCCCGCTCAGCATGATCGCGAGCGCGCCCAGCCTGGCCGCGGGTTGCGGACAATTGTTTGTCGCCCGCCGGGACGCCTATCGCGCGGCCGGCGGCCATGCGGCGATCCGGGCGTCGCGGCATGACGGGATCACCTTGCCGCGGGCCTTCCGGGCGGCCGGCTTCATGACCGGATTGTTCGACGCGACGGGCTTCGCGTCGTGCCGGATGTATGAGAGCGCCTCGCTGTTGTGGGAGGGGCTGACGAAGAACGCGACCGAAGGCATGGCGACGCCGGCGGGTCTGCCGGTGTGGACCGTGCTGCTCGGGCTGGGACATATCGCGCCGGCGATGCTGGCGCTGCTGGAGCCGAACCGGCTGACGGAAGCTGCCTACGGCTCGGGGCTGCTGATCCGCCTGATCCTCGCACTTCGGTTCCGACAGAGCCTGGCGGGCGTTCTGCTCCATCCGCTGTCGATCGCCGCCTTGCTGACGGTGCAATGGGCGAGCCTGTTCCGGGCGTGGCGCGGCGCGCCGTCGACGTGGCGCGGACGCGCCTACCCGACGGCGTAGATCAGGCTACCGGGCGCACATACAAGTTCGTTCGCCCTCGTTATGGCCGGTGCGCGGGTGAACGGCATGTCGAGCTGGTCCGGGGGCGCCTGCCCCCGGCGGGTCCAGGGCAGAGCCCTGACCTTCTGCTGGCTTGGACCTCTTCAGTAGATCGGCATGCCACCGGCGACGGTGACGAGTGCGCCGGAGGTGTAGCTGCTCTCGGTCGAGGCGAGCATGACGTAGCTCGGGGCGAGCTCAACCGGCTGCCCAGGACGCGCGTAGGGCACCATGCCGCCGAACTTCTTCTGACTCTCGGCCGGCATGCCGGTCGCGATGAACGGGGTCCAGATCGGACCGGGCAGGACGGCGTTGCAGCGGACGCCTTTCTCGATGAGCATCTGCGCCAGACCGAGGGTCAGGTTGGCAATCGCGGCCTTGGTCGCCGAGTAGGCCAGCAGACTTGGCATCGGGTGTTTGGAGTTGACCGAGGACGTGTTGATGATGCTCGATCCGGGCGGCATGTGCGGCACCGACGCCTTCGTGAGATAGAACATTGAACTCACGTTGACCTGGAACGTACGGTCCCATTCTTCGTCAGGGATCTCGTCGAGCGACTGGCGGGTCTTCTGGAAGGCGCCGTTGTTGACGAGGATGTCGAGGCCGCCGAGCGCATCGACGGTCCGGGCGACGAGATCACGGCAATGGGCGGCGCGGGCGATGTCTCCGGGCAGCAGGAGCGACTTGCGGTCCGCCTTGCGGACCCATTGCTCGGTCTGCCTCGCGTCCTCGTGCTCGTCGAGATAGGAGATCGCGACGTCGGCCCCTTCGCGGGCGAAGGCGATCGCGACGGCGCGGCCGATGCCCGAGTCGGCGCCGGTGATCAGCGCCTTGCGGCCGGCGAGGCGTCCGCGGCCCTCATAGCTGGCCTCGCCGTGGTCGGGCTCGGGCGACATGCGGGCCGACGAGCCGGGGAAATCCTGCGGTTGGGGCTCGAACGGCGGTTGCTTGTAGAGGGTTCGCGGGTCCTGGAGCATGTCGTGTCCTTCCGTCGGCGCGTCGCGCGTCAAGCGCGCACCACGGCGGCGGGTTCGCCACGAGAGATCAATTGTCGTTGGACGCGGCGCGGACCTGGCCGAGCAGCCGGTAGCGGAGCGGAAGCTGTTGTGCGCGCCACTCGGCAACGCGCGGCGCGATGGCGGCAGCGGTGGCGGCGTTCGCGTGGACGACCATGGATCGGGGCGGCCGGACAGGCGACTGCGGAGCTGCAGGGTGCCGGAACGGGGACGGCACGACCGATGGCGGCGCGCGGCGGCGACCGACATGGGTCAGACGGTGGAGACGCAGGCCGACCCAGCGACGGACGG
>CAXTUK010000101.1:0-8027 GCA_964247395.1 uncultured Acetobacteraceae bacterium | reverse complement strand
CGATCGGCGTCCAGCCCTCGCCGCAGCGCGCGCACCTGACGCGTCTGCCGGGAGCGAGGCGCGCGTCGGGCAGTTCGTAACGCGCGTCGCAGGCGGGACAGGCGATCTGCATGGCGGTGAGATAGGTCGCGTGATGCGGCGCGGGCAAGCGCGCGGCCCCGGGCTGGCGGATGGAACCGGGTGGCGAGGTCGCTCGTCTTTCGACGTAGACCAGCAACAGGAACGGAGGAGCCTTGCATGACCGAGGCCAATCACCGGCAGTCCGACCATCCGATCGATCCGATGTTCCTCGAGCGCTGGTCGCCGCGGGCGTTCACCGGCGAGACGATGTCGAAGGACGATCTGCTGACGATGATCGAGGCCGGGCGGTGGGCGGCCTCGTCGTACAATTCGCAACCCTGGCGGTTCCTGTACGCGCTGCGGGATACGGCGCATTGGGAACGGTTCCTGGGTTTGCTCGTCGCGTTCAACCAGTCCTGGGCGAAGGACGCGTCGGCGCTGGTGGTGCTGGTGTCGAACTCGACGATGCGGCCGCCAGGGGCGGAGAAGGACGTGCCTTCGCACAGCCACTCGCTCGATGCCGGGGCGGCGGCGGCGAACTTCGCGCTGCAGGCGTCGCGGATGGGCTGGCACGTGCACGGGATGGTGGGGTTCGACATGGATCGCGCGTTCGCCGAGCTGAACGTGCCGCAAGGCTACCGGGTGGAGGCGGCCTACGCGGTGGGGCGGATCGGCGACAAGTCGAGGCTGCCCGAGGCGCTGCAGGCGCGCGAAGCGCCGAGCCCGCGCCTGCCGCTCGCCGAGATCGCGTTCGAGGGCGGGTTCGCGTCGGCCTGATTGGCGAAGGCGGCGGGTTCGGGCTTATCGTGTCCCGGTCAATCCGGTGGCGACTCGCATGAAGAGCAGCGCGGAGATCATCGACTTTCCGGCGGCCCGCTTGCCGGTGCGCGATGCGGCGCCGCGGTCGCGCCTCGCGCTGCTGGCGGCGACGATCCGCAATCCGATCGAGGCGCTGCCGCCGGAGGTGTACGAGGCGGGCCTGGTGCGGTCGAACGTGTTCGGCACGAAGCTGGTGCACGTGATGGACCCGGAGCTGGTGCAGGCGCTGCTGGTGGGCGAGGCGGACTCGCTGGAGAAGTCGCCGGCGATCCGCCGGGCGCTCGGGCCGGCGCTCGGCGACGGGCTGCTGACGTCGGATGGCGCGCACTGGCGGTGGCAGCGACGCGCCTCGGCGCCGGCGTTCCGGTCCGACAGTCTGGCGGGGTTCGTGCCGACGATGATCGAAGCGGCTGCCCGCTGCTGCGAACGCCTGCGCGCCGCCGGCCCCCGGAGCACGGTCGATATCGGGCGCGAGATGATGCGGACCACGTTCGACATCATCGGCGAGACGATGCTGTCGGGACGCGACGCGATCGATGTCGACCGGGTCGCGGTCGGCGCCGCGGACTATCTCAGGCAGACCGGGTGGGCGCTCGCGCTGTCGATGCTGCGCGCGCCACGGTGGATGCCCCATCCCGGCAAGCGTCGCGGCGCGCGGGCGGCGTCGTACCTGCGCCAGGCGGTGATCGGGGTGGTGAGCGAACGACGGGAGAGCGGCCGATCGCGCCAGGACATGGTCGACCGGCTGCTCGACGCGGTCGATCCGGAGACCGGCAGCCGGATGAGCGATGCCGACATCGCGGACAATCTGCTGACCTTCGTCGCCGCCGGGCACGAGACGACGGCGCTCGGGCTCGCCTGGACGCTCGACCTGCTGTCGCGGCATCCGAGGGCGCGCGCCGGCGTGCTCGAGGAGATCGACGACGTCGCGCGGGGCGGCCCGATCGAGCCAGGGCATGTCGAACGGCTGGCCGCCACGCGGCGGGCGTTCCAGGAGGGCATGCGGCTCTACCCGCCTGCCCCGCTGATCTCGCGCGTGGCGCGCCGCTCGGTGCGGCTCGGCCGCGAGATGTTCGCGGCCGGCACGCGGTTCGTGGTGCCGATCCATGCCGTGCATCGCCACCGCGCGCTGTGGCCAGAGCCGGAACGGTTCGACCCGGGCCGGTTCTCGCCGGAACGGGTGGCGGCGCAGCATCGCTACGCGTTCATGCCGTTCGGCGCGGGACCGCGGGTGTGCATCGGCGCGGGGTTCGCGACGACCGAGGCGGTGGTGATCCTGGCGTCGGTGCTGCAGCGCTTCCGGCTGGAGGCGACGACCGCCCGGCCGCCGGCGGCGCGGATGGAGATCACGCTGCGGCCGGCCGGCACGCTCTCGATGCGCGCCGAGCCGCGCACGGGCTACGGCTCGGCCGCCGACCGGCGCTGAGCGTCCGGCCAGGCGCGGAGCGCGGTGTTGACGACGCCGTGCAGGACGGTCCTGTCGGCGCCCGACGCGGCCTGCACCGCCATGCCCTGGATCACCGCCATGACGTAGCGGGCGAGTTCGGCGGGGTCGGCGTCGTCCGGAAGGTCGCGCTCGTCGACGGCCCGTTGCAGGCGCGCCTGGAGGCGCTGTTCGGCCCGGTGACGGCGGCCGATGAGCTCCTGGCGGATCGGTTCGGCGGTGTCCGAGCAGACCAGGGCGGCGTTGGTGCCGAGGCAGCCGGGCGGCCGCGCGCCGTTCTGCATCTCGGCGTAGCCGTGCAGCAGATGCTCGACGACCTCGCGTGCGGTGGGCTGCTGCAGCGCGCGGAAGGCGAAGCCGATGCAGGTGCTCTCGTAGTGGTCGAGGGCCTTGCGGAACAGCTCCTCCTTGTTGCCGTAGGCCGCATAGAGGCTCGGGCGGGTGATGCCCATCGCCTCGGTGAGATCGGTCAGCGACGCGCCCTCGAAGCCCTTGCGCCAGAACACGTCGAGGGCCGCATCGAGCGCGTCCTCGACATCGAACTCGCGTGGACGGCCCATTGGCGCTACAACTCCCTAAGCTACCGGTCGATAGGTTACGCGCTTGACACGCGTCCGGACTGTTTTATATCGCCCGGTAGACAAACATCCAGCGATTTGCGGCTGGATCCTGCGACAGGCGCGCCGAATGAACGACATTTCCGACGAAACGGCCTCCCGGACGCCTCGACGCGGCCGCGTCGCGTGGCTCGGCGGGATGGGGCTGCTGGCCGCCGGGGCGGTGGCGGTCGCCGCCTTCTCGACGGGGCATACGCGGGCGGCGGGCGGACCGCCGGCGATGCCGCCGGCGGTGGTGACGGTGAGCGAGCCGCTCAAGCGCGACATCGCCGAGCGCGCCGGCTTCCTCGGCCAGTTCTCGGCCGTCGACCGGGTCGAGCTTCGGGCGCAGGTGGGCGGGACGCTCACCGAAATCCATTTCCAGGACGGGCAGATCGTCCACAAGGGCGACCTGCTGTTCGTGATCGACCCGCGCCCCTATGAGATCAAGGCGGCCGAGGCGCAGGCGCAGGTGCAGACCGCCCAGGCGCGGCTCGGGCTCACCGGCAGCGAGCTGTGGCGCGCGCAGCAGCTCAAGCGCACCGATTTCGGCACCGCGGAGAACGTCGACCAGCGCAGTTCGGACCAGAGGAGCGCGGTCGCGGCGATCGAGCAGGCGCAGGCCTCGGCGCGCGACGCGGCGCTCGACCTCGAGTTCAGCCGGGTGGTGGCGCCGTTCACCGGCCGGATCGGGGCGCACCAGGTCTCGGTCGGCAACCTGGTCAGCGGCAGCAGGGCGGGCACGAGTTCGACGACGCTGCTGGCGACGCTGGTCTCGCTCGACCCGATCCATCTCGATTTCGACATGAGCGAATCGGACTATCTCGCGTTCGCGCGCGCGCGTGCCCACCAGGGTGGGGCGCTGGCCAGCAACGTCGACATCAGCCTGGGCGACGAGGACCGGTTCACGCGTCGCGGCACGCTCGACTTCGTCGACAACGTGCTCGATCGTTCGAGCGGCACCATCCATGCGCGCGCGACGGTGCCCAACCCGGACCTGTTCCTGGTGCCGGGCGAGTTCGCACGCCTGCGGCTGACGGTGGCGCGCCCGGCGCCGGTGCTGCTGATCCCGTCGGACGCGGTGGTTCCGGACCAGGGACAGCATCTGGTGATGACGGTGGCGCCGAACGGAACCGTGGCGCCGAAGATGGTGACGCTCGGCGGGACGCGCGGGGGCCTGCGCGCGGTCGCGTCCGGCCTCGCGCCGACGGACCGGGTGATCATCGACGGCCTGATGCATGCGATGCCGGGCGCCAAGGTCGTGCCGCAGAACGGCGCGATCCGGTTCGACGCCGCCGCCGACGCGGAAGACTGAAGACAGCACCGGAACCGACCAGCCATGCGCCTGACCCACGTCTTCATCGACCGGCCGATCCTGGCGACCGTGCTCAGCGTGTTCCTGACGCTGATCGGACTGGGCGCGCTGTTCACCTTGCCGATCGCGCAGTATCCCGAGATCGTGCCGCCGACGGTGCAGATCACCACGACCTATCCGGGCGCGTCGGCCGAGACGGTGGCCAAGACCGTCGCGACGCCGCTGGAACAGGAGGTCAACGGCGTCGAGAACATGCTCTACATGAGCAGCCAGTCGACCGGAGACGGCAAGCTGACGCTGACGGTGACGTTCCAGATCGGCACCGACCTGAACGTCGCGCAGATGCTGACCCAGAACCGGGTCGAGGACGCGCTGCCGCGTCTGCCCGACGACGTGCAGCGGCTCGGCGTGCAGGTGAGGAAGTCGACGCCGAACATCCTGCTCGCGGCGCACCTGGTCTCGCCCGACCATTCGCGGAGCGAGCTCTATCTGTCGAACTACGCGACGCTGCACGTGAAGGACGCGCTGGCGCGCCTGCCCGGGGTCGGCGACGTGCAGCTGTTCGGCTCGCGCGACTACGCGATGCGGATCTGGCTCGATCCGGACAAGGTCGCCGCCTACGACCTCGACGCGAGCGAGGTGCTGGCGGCGATCCGGGCGCAGAACGTCCAGGTCTCGGCCGGCATCCTCAACCAGCCGCCGGTGCCGTCGCACGAGGCGTTCCAGCTCAACGTGCAGACGCTCGGCCGGCTGTCGACGCCCGGGCAGTTCGCCGACATCGTCGTCAAGTCGGACGGGAACGGGCGGGTGACCCGCATCCGCGACATCGGCCGGGTCGAGGTGGGGGCGGCGGATTACGGATCGGCCGCCTACATGGACCGCATCGACGGGCTGCCGCTGCTGATCTTCGCCGAGCCGGGAGCCAACTCGCTCGCCGTCGAGCACGAGGTGCTGTCGACGATGCAGTCGCTGTCGAAGGGTTTTCCGCCCGGCGTCGGCTACCGGATCATCTACGACCCGACGATCTTCGTCGCCAAGTCGGTCAACGAGGTGATCAGGACGATCTTCGTCGCGATCCTGCTGGTGGTCGGCGTGGTGATCGTGTTCCTGCAGACCTGGCGCGCTTCGCTGATCCCGGTGATCGCGATCCCGGTGTCGCTGGTCGGCACCTTCACCATCCTGGCCGCGGTCGGGATCTCGCTGAACAATTTGTCGCTGTTCGGGCTGGTGCTCGCGGTCGGCATCGTCGTCGACGACGCGATCGTGGTGGTCGAGAACGTCGAGCGCAACCTGCGGCTCGGCATGACGCCGAAGGAAGCGGCGCACCGGACGATGGACGAGGTCGGCGGCGCGCTGATCGCGATCGCGCTCACGCTGTGCGCGGTGTTCGTGCCGTCGGCGTTCCTGTCGGGCATCTCCGGGCAGTTCTTCCGGCAGTTCGCGGTGACGATCGCCGCGTCCACCGTGATCTCGTGCTTGGTGTCGCTCACGCTGAGCCCGGCGCTGTGCGCGATGCTGTTCAGGGCGCACGAAGCGGACGAGGTGCGGCGGCAGGGCCTGCCGGCGCGCGTGCTGCAGGCCGGGTTCGACCGCTTCAATGTGGGTTTCAGGCGACTGTCCGACGGCTACGGGCGGCTGACGTCCCGCCTGGTGCGGATGGTCGGGCTGGTGCTGGCGGTCTATGTCGGCCTGATCGCGTTGGCTGGTTTCCAGTTCTCGCGCGCACCGACCGGCTTCGTCCCGGAGCAGGACCAGGGCTACCTGATCACCGTGCTGCAGCTGCCGCCGGGCGCCACGCTGGACAGGACCGAAGCGGTGGTCAGACGCGCGGTCGACATCATTCTCCGGACGCCTGGGGTGGAGCACGTCGCGCCGTTCGCCGGACTGGACGCGACCACGTTCACGGTGGCCTCGAACGACGGGACGATCTTCGCGGGCCTGCCTTCGCTGTACAATCATTCGGTGAAGGGCACGACGGCGGCGAGCGTGCTCGCCGACCTTCGCCGCCGGCTGTCGGTGATCCAGGGCGCGTTCATCCTGACGATCCCGCCGCCGCCGGTGCAGGGGCTCGGCAGCGCGGGCGGCTTCAAGATGATGCTGCAGGACCGCGAGGGATTGGGACCGGACGTGCTGGCCGGCGCCGCGCAGGCGCTGGTGGGCGCGGCCAACAGGGACCCGGACTTCGCCGGGGTGTTCACGCTGTTCTCCACGCGCACGCCGTCGGTCTATGCCGCGATCGACCGGGAGAAGGCCGAGAAGGTCGGGCTGACGCCGACCGACGTGTTCAACACGCTGCAGGTCTACATGGGCTCGCAATACGTGAACGACTTCAACTATCTCGGGCGGACCTACGAGGTCATCGCGCAGGCGGACGGCCGCTTCCGGCGCGGCGTCGGCGATATCGGCAGGCTCAAGGCGCGCAACGGCTCGGGTGCGATGGTTCCGATCGGCACCGTCGCGCGCTTCGAGGACCGGACGTCGCCCTATCGGGTGCCGCGCTACGACCTGTTCCCGGCGGCGGAGGTGATGGGTGCGGCGGCGCCGGGGGTGGCCACCGGGACGGCGCTGCACCGGATGGAGCAGCTCGCGCAGCAGGTGCTGCCGCGCGGCATCGGTTTCGAATGGACCGAGCTCGCCTTCCAGCAGGAGCAGCGCGGCACGCCGACGCTGCTGGTGTTCGGGGCGGCGGCCTTGTTCGTCTTCCTGGTGCTGGCGGCGCAATACGAGAGCTGGAAGCTGCCGCTGTCGGTGATCCTGATCGTGCCGATGTGCCTGCTCGCGTCGGTGACCGGGCTGCTCGGACGCGGCCTGTCGATCGATATCCTGGCCCAGATCGGCTTCGTCGTGCTGGTCGGCCTGGCCGCGAAGAACGCGATCCTGATCGTGGAGTTCGCCCGCCAGGCGGAGGAGGCCGGGGCGAGTGCGGCGAACGCGGCGGTGCACGCCGCGCGCACGCGGCTGCGTCCGATCCTGATGACGTCGTTCGCCTTCATCCTTGGCGTGGCACCGCTGGCGGTCGCGACGGGGGCGGGATCGGAGATGCGCCGGTCGTTGGGAACCGCGGTGTTCTTCGGGATGCTCGGCGTGACCGCGTTCGGGCTGATCTTCACGCCGGTGTTCTACACGGTGGTGCGACGTATCGGCGTGCGCCGTCCCGCGCGCGCGGCGGTTCGCGGCGAGCCGGTGCATACGCCGGCGGAGTGAGATCGGTCACTGCTCGGCGACGTAGGTGAATTTGCCGGGTGCCGAGAAGCCGACCGTGACGGCGGTCGTGGAGACCGACGAGATGAACGGGGAGGTCGAGGATCCCCATGCGGTGAGCATGATGTCGGGCGGCGTCGCGTAGGCCGCGGCGAAGGCGATGGTGCAGGTGGTCGCCCCCGATCCGGGCGTGACGGTGCCATGCCGGTCGGACGCGGTTGCCGACAAGACCGCACCGGCGCCGCAGGAGGCGAGCGTCGGGGCGCTACCGGTGTTGGCGAGATGGCCGGCCAGCGTGAGGCCGCCGGCCACGGCGCCGGCCCGCCCGGACGGGGCGGTGTAGACCAGGCCGGCGGTGCTCGACCAGGCCGCGCAGGCGAGCGCCCCGGTCTCGAAGCAGGACCGCTGTCCGGTCCCGACCTGGATCGCCGGGGCGGCGGAGGTGAAGGTGATCGGCGTGCCGGCGGGCACGTCGGCGGTGGTCGATGCGCTGAGCGTCACCGTGGCATCGGCGGGGCTCGTCGCGACGACGGTGGCGCCCAGCGGCAGGCCGGCGCCGCTTGCCGCCATGCCGACGACGACGCCGACCAGG
>CAXTUK010000100.1:4634-8110 GCA_964247395.1 uncultured Acetobacteraceae bacterium | reverse complement strand
ATCTGGACGCCGGACTCGAGCCGGTGCGCGCGGCGTCGGGGGCGAGCGCGATCGCGGCAGCGAGTCCGAGCGCGTCGGCGACCGGGACGAGGACGGCGCGCGACACCAGCCTTGCGTGGCGGGGCCCGAGCTCGCCTTCCTGCTCGTCGGGAAATTGCTCCAGCAGCCATTCGGCCATCACCAGGCCCAGCACCCGGTCGCCGATGAATTCGAGCCGTTCGTTCGAGACGCTGCCGCGACGCAGGCCGCCTGCCCTCGCATCGCGCGGCGCCGAACGGTGAGTGAGCGCTTCGCGCAGGAGCGCCGGCCGCTCGAAGCGGTGGCCGATTCGCGTCTCGAGCGCATGGCGGACGGACGCGTCTATGTCACCACCGTCAGCAGGCGGCTCCAGCGGATCTCGAACGGCCATTCCCACACCTCCCAGAGCGGGTAGCGCGCGTCGACCGAGAAGAAGATGATCCTGGCGTGGCCGACCAGGTTCTCGATCGGCACGTAGCCGAGATCCTCCGGACCCGGTCCCTGGAAACGGCTGTCGGCGCTGTCGTCGCGATTGTCGCCCATGGCGAAGAAGTCGCCGGGCGGCACGACGTAGACGGGCGTGTTGTTGACCCAGTCGTCGCTGTTGAGCTTGAGGATCTGGTGGGCAACAATGTCGTTGCTGCCGGGAAGCTTCTCGCGGTAGCGGCGGCCATCGATGTGGGTGCCATGCTCGTCGACCGCGACGTAGTCGCCGAGATCGTCGCGCGGCACGAGCGTGCCGTTCAGATAGAGCTGGCCTTCGCGCATCTGGATATGGTCGCCGGGCAGGCCCACGATGCGCTTGATGTAATCGACCGAGGTGTCCTTGGTCTCGCGGAAGACGGCGACATCGCCCCGGTGGGGCCGGTGGTCGAAGATGCGGCCCGAGAAGAGGTCGGGCGCGAACGGGAACGAGAAGCGCGAGTAGCCGTAGGAGTATTTGGCGGTGAAGACGTAGTCGCCGACAAGCAGTGTCGGTATCATCGAACCCGAAGGGATGTTGAACGGCTCGAACAGGAAGGTTCGCACGCCGACCGCGATCAGCAGCGCATAGACGATCGTCTTGACGTTTTCCCAGAGGCCGGTGGCGGTCCGGGCGCGTTGGGTTGCTCTGGTGTCGGCCATCGGGCGATCCGCTTGGGATGATCGGGGTAGAAGCCGCTGGCGGCCGGCAGTGTCAAGGCCGTGGCATGGTCGAACGCCGTGGCATGGTCGAACAGGGTCAGGGAGGATGGCATGGACGCCGAGATGAACCGGCGGTGGCTGCTGGCGCGGCGGCCGCGGGGCGCGATCGAGGACAGCGATTTTCACTTCGAGGAACAGGCGTTGTCGGAGCCGGGCGACGGCGAGGTGGTGGTGCGGGTCGCGATGCTGTCGTGCGATCCGACCCAGCGGGGCTGGATCGGCGGCGACACCTACCTGCCGGCGGTCGCGATCGGGGACCCCGTCCGGTCGGTCGGCGCCGGGCGGATCGTCGCCTCGCGCCATCCGGACTACGCCGAGGGCGAGATGGTCACGGGACTCCTCCGGTGGGAGGATTACGTCCGGGTGGCGCCCGAGGGCCCCTACCGGCTCGGCAAGTTGCCGCCCGGGTTGCCGCTCGAGCGTGCGCTGGGCGTGCTGGGGCTGAACGGCACCACGGCCTATTTCGGGCTGCTCGACGTGGGCAGGCCGCAACCGGGCGAGACGGTGGTGGTGTCGGGTGCTGCCGGTGCGACCGGTTCGCTGGTCGGACAGATCGCCAAGGCGAAGGAGTGCCGCGCGGTCGGGATCGCCGGCGGGGCGGAGAAGTGCCGCTGGCTGACCGAGACCGCCGGTTTCGACGCTGCGATCGACTACAAGGCGGCCGATGTCGCCGGCCGGCTGCACGAAGCGTGCCCGAAGGGGATCGACGTCTATTTCGACAATGTGGGCGGCGAGATCCTCGATGCGGCGCTGGCGCAGCTGGCGTTCCACGGGCGGGTGGTGCTGTGCGGTGCGATCGCGAACTACAATGCGACCGAGCCGCCGCCGGGGCCGAAGAACTACCTGAACCTGCTGCTGCAGCGCGGGCGGATGGAGGGCTTCATCGTGCTCGACTATGCGTCGCGTCAGAACGAGGCGATCGCGGCACTGTCGGGCTGGCTGGCCGAGGGCAAGCTGACCGAGCGTGTCGACGTGCAGGAGGGGCTGGAGAACGCGCCGGCGACCCTGCGGCGGCTGTTCTTGGGCCAGAACGAAGGCAAGCAGCTGCTTCGGGTGGCGCCGCTCTAGTCGGAGAGGACGAGGAGCGTCGAGGTCGCCGAGGCGAGCAATCGGCCGGACGCGTCGGTCAGCCTTGCCTCGGCGAAGCCGACGCGACGTCCGAACGAGAGCAGTGAGCCTTCGGCCCGGACCGGCCCGGTCTCGGCGGTCATCGCCTTGTGGTAGGCGATCTTGAGTTCGAGCGTCGTGTAGCGCTGGCCCGCAGCGAGCCTCGAGTGGACGGCGCAGCCACAGGCTGAATCGAGGAGGGTTGCCGCGTATCCGCCGTGAACGGTCCCGATCGGGTTGTAGGCGTGCGTTCCGGGAACGCCTTCGAAGACCGCGCGGCCCTCCTCGATGTGGGTGAGCGTGAAGCAAAGCGACTTCCCGATCCCCGGCCGCAGGCCGATCTGAATCAAGGCGCGGAGTTGCTCGAGCCCGTTCGGGGCGGGCGCGTCAGGCACGGGCGAGGCCCCGGGCGATGCGGGCCCGCGTCCGTTCGTCGGCGCCCGGCCCCGGGATGAGCCGGAACGTCGGATCGGCAAGTGGGCGGCCGCTCGCACGATCCACCACGATCGGCTCGGCAGGCTCGCCGGTCGCTTCGTTCTCATACAGCACGCTCGGGCCCTCGGGCGCGAAGTGCCGATTGCCCCACGCGAGCAGCATCTGGAGCACAGGAAGGAAGTCACGGCCGCGCTCGGTCAGGCAATACTCGTCGCGGGGCGGACGTTCGCTGTAGCGTCGGCGCTCGAGCAGACCGGAAGCGACAAGCGTTCCGAGCCGCCGCGTCAGGATGTTCGGAGCGATGTCCAGGCTTCTCTGGAATTCGTCGAACCGGGTCAGCCCGTAGAAGGCGTCACGCAGGATAAGGATGCTCCACCATTCGCCGACCCGCTCGAGGCCGCGCGCGACCGGGCATTGCATGTTGCCGAAGCTTTTGCGCTGCATTGGACGGTTATGGGATGGCGGATTGCATCATGCAAGTCTCTCGACGCCGAAGCGGCCGCAGGCGTGGCGCGAAGACGCCAGCCTTGAACCGGCCGAACCGCTCGCGCGACCCTGGTCACATCAGATCGGGCTTGACCAACAAGACCATCGCTGGTCTGCGGGTCTCGGGCGGCCGGCTCCGTGACGACGTAGGCGTGCTGCGCACGAGACGTAGGCGTGCTGCGCACGACGGGTAGGCGTGCTGCGCACGACGGGTAGGCGTGCTGCGCACGACGGGTAGGCGTGCT
>CAXTUK010000100.1:0-4534 GCA_964247395.1 uncultured Acetobacteraceae bacterium | reverse complement strand
GCACGACGGGTAGGCGTGCTGCGCACGAGACGTAGGCGTGCTGCGCACGACGGGTAGGCGTGCTGCGCACGACGGGTAGGCGTGCTGCGCACGAGACGTAGGCGTGCTGCGCACGACGGGTCCAGGGCAGAGCCCTGGCCTTGCTTTCGATACATTCACAGCCTCGGAGCCCCGGCCACTCGATGGGTTCAGAGCCCGCTTGCCTCACCTTGCGAGCGTCGAGCTTCGATGATCACGGCAGCGAATGCGTAAGGGGGTTCGTCGGTCATGGTCAGCTGGATCACCGCCGCCAGGCCGGGCGGGGTGAGCGCTTCGAGACGGACCAGCGCGCCACCGGTGAGCGCCATCGTCGGCTGGCCGGACGGCAGGTTGGCGACGCCGAGATCGGAGTGGAACACACCGCGCGAGAAGCCGGTGCCGAGCGCCTTGGCTGCTGCCTCCTTGGCGGCCCAGCGCTTTGCCAGCGAGTTGACGCGATTGCGGCCTCCGCCGCGCTCGGCGCGGGCCCGCTCGACCGGCGTGAAGACGCGCTCGAGGAAGCGCGTGTCGTGCCGGTCGAGCACGCGCTCGATGCGACGGATGTCGATCAGATCCGAACCGAGGCCGATGATCAGGAGGTCACGCCCTGGCGCGTTCGACCTGGGTGATGCCGGTCGCCGCGCGCAGGCCGGCGATCACCGACGAGAGGTGGCGCACGTCGCGCACCTCCACGTCGATCAGCACCTCCATGAAGTCGAGCTGCCGGTTGACGATGCGCAGGTTGGTCACCGTGCCGTCCTGTCGGGCGATGCTGTTGGTCAGCGTCGCCAGCGCGTCCGCCTCGTTGGCGGTGACCACGCTGACGCGGCCGAGATGCATCTCCGCCTCGCGCATCGGCCCGAGCGCGTCGTAGTCCCAGTCGATGTCGAGGAAGCGTTCCGGGGTCGCGGCGAAGCTCTCGAGCGTCTGGCATCCCGAAGTGTGCACCGTGACGCCCTTGCCTGTCGCGACGATGCCGACGATGCGATCGCCGGGGCAGAGCGGCATGACCCGCGGCGGACGCGCCGGATTGCGCATCTCCGGGTAGGCGGCCTGGACGATGTCGCGCGGGCCGAGATTGCCGTTGCCGACGGCAACGTAGAGGTCGGCCAGGGTGGCGCATTTCAGCTGCTTGAGGACGCCCTCGAGGACGCGCTCGCTGCCGTCGAGCCCGTCCTGGCGGAAGCTCTTTGCGAGCGTGGCGCGGCCGCCGTCGATGTGGTTTCGCCGCTGCTGGAGGGCGACGTAGCGACGGATGCGGGCGCGCGCCTTGCCGGTGACGACGAAGCGCTCCCAGGCCGGCGACGGGGTGCCGCCGCGGGCGGTCATGATCTCGACCTGGTCGCCGTTGGCGAGTTCGTGGCGAAGCGGCATCAGCCGGCCGTTGACCTTGGCGCCGACGCAGGTGTCGCCGACCTGGCTGTGCACCGCATAGGCGAAATCGACCGGACAGGCGCCGCGCGGCAACTGGATCAGCTGGCCCTTCGGGGTGAAGCAGAAGACCTGGTCCTGATAGAGTTCGAGCTTGGTGTTCTCGAGGAATTCGCCCGGCGAGGCGGAGTTCTCCAGGATCTCGAGCAGGTCCTGCACCCAGCGGAAGCGCTTGAGTTCGACGTCCCCGGGCCTCGCGCCGGTGTGTTCGGCGCCCTTGTAGTGCCAGTGGCAGGCGACGCCGTTCTCGGCGACGTCGTGCATGTCGGGCGTGCGTATCTGGATTTCGATCTTCTGGTTGCGCGGCTGGCGAAGCGTCACGCCGGTGTGGAGGCTCTGGTAGCCGTTCGGCTTGGGGGTGGAGATGTAGTCCTTGAAGCGGCCGGCGATGACCGGATAGGCGGCATGCACCGCGCCGAGCGCCGCGTAGCACTCCTCGCGGGTGGGCACGAGCACCCGGAACGCCATGATGTCGGACAACTGCTCGAAGGCGACGGAGCGGCGCTGCATCTTCTCCCAGATCGAGAAGGCGGATTTCTCGCGGCCCGAGACGTCGACCTGGACGTGGCCGGCTTCGCCGCAGATGCGGGCGAGCTCGTCGCGGACCTCCTCGATCACGTCGGCGCCGTGGCCGCGCAGATAGTTCAGTCGCGCCTGGATGGTGCTGCGCGCCTCGGGTTCGAGCACGCCGAAGGACAGGTCCTGCAGTTCGCCCTTGATCGCGTCCATGCCGATCCGTTCGGCGAGCGGAGCGTAGATGTCGAGCGTCTCGCAAGCGATGCGCGTGCGCCGCTCGGCCTCGCGGACGTGATGCAGGGTGCGCATGTTGTGCAGCCGGTCGGCGAGCTTGACGATGAGCACGCGGATGTCGCGGCTCATCGCCAGCACGAGCTTGCGGAAGTTCTCGGCCTGCTTGGTGCGGTCGGACTGGAGCTCCAGGCGAGTGAGCTTGGTCACGCCGTCGACGAGCCCGGCGATGGTGACCCCGAACTGGTTGCCGATCGTCTCGTGGGTGACGCCGGTGTCCTCGATGGTGTCGTGCAGCAGGCCGGTGGCGATGCTGGCGGCGTCCAGTCTCAGGCCGGCGAGGATGCCGGCGACGGCGAGCGGATGGGTGATGTAGGGATCGCCGTTGTCGCGTGTCTGACGGGCGTGAGCGTTCGCCGCCATCGCATAGGCGCGGCTGACGAGGCCGATGTCGGCGCGGGTGTCATAGGCGGTGATCCGACGGATGAGACCCGCCGGCGGCATCTCCGCCAGCGAGTGACCGATCCTGGATGGCGAGAGCTGCTCGCCGACGCCGTCGGGAGCGAAGCAGGGCTGGTGCTGGCGACCCAGCCTCAGCGACGCCTCCCGCCGAGTTCCGCCTCGATCGCCGCCTCCAGGTCCTCCGGCGACAGATCGGCCAGCGCGTTCGCCGCCTCCTCCTCGGCCGAGACGTCCTGCAGGCCGAAGATGTTCTGGTCGGTCGGTATCAGGTCCAGCACCTCCTCGTCGGCCGGTTCCGGCTCGGGTGCGCGGGACAGCGACTTGATCAGATCCTGCTCGAGATTGCCGTAGCTCACGTTCTCGCCGGCGATCTCGCGCAAGGCCACCACCGGGTTCTTGTCGTCGTCGCGCTCGACGGTCAGCTCCTCGCCCCGCGACAGGTTGCGCGCGCGCTGCGCGGCGAGCAGCACGAGCTCGAACCGGTTAGGGATTTTTTCAACACAATCTTCGACAGTGACGCGCGCCATGCGCTCGACCTCCGCTCGCCGCCCGTTTTGGAAACATACAATGTATCAACGCACCTCCCCCACCGCAAGGCGACGCGTGCCGCCTTCGGGCAGAGCCGCGATCATGGCATCCACGTCCGACCGCAGGACCGGATGGCGCCAGCCAGGCAGCACGTCGCGCAGCGGCTCGAGGACGAAGCGGCGGGTATGCGCCCTCGGATGCGGCAGCACCGGGTCGGGCGTTTCGCGCACGACGTCGCCGATCGTCACGATGTCGAGATCGAGGGTGCGCGGCGCATCCGGCGTGCCGCGCGTACGGCCGCCATCGGCCTCGATCCGCTGCAGCATCCCGAGCAGCCGGGCCGGGTCGAGATCGACCACGAGCGGAACGAACGTTGCAACACCATTGATGAAATTCGGCTGCATCGACCTGGGCACCGGCTCCGTATCGTACCAAGCCGACTGTCCGACCTGCCGCAATGCCGGCAGCGCGGCCAGCAGGACCACGGCGCGACGGCAGGTCTCGACGGGACTTCCGAAAGGACCTGCGAGATTGGAACCGATCGCAATCACGATCGGCGCAGCGGACTGATTACCGGCGGCGATCACGGCCGCCCCTCGATCATCGACCTGGAGTTCGGACCCATGCTCTTCCTTCCCGACGAACGCGTCTGCCTTTTCATCGACGGCGCCAACCTCTATTCGGCTTCGCGTCATCTCGGTTTCGACGTCGATTACCGCAATCTGCTCGCCTTCTTTCGCAGCAGATCGAACGTGGTGAGAGCGTATTATTATTCCGCGATCCTCGACACGGAGGAATACTCTCCACTCAGGCCGCTGACCGACTGGCTGGCCTATAACGGCTACATGCTGGTCACCAAGCCCGCGCGCGAATTCACCGATGCCGCCGGACGGCGACGAGTGAAGGGCAACATGGACATCGAACTCGCCACCGACATGCTCGAGATCGCCCCTCGGATCGATCATGCCGTGCTGTTCTCGGGAGATTCCGATTTTCGCCGCGCTGTCGAAGCCGTCCAGCGGCAGGGCGTGCGCGTGACCGTCATCTCGACGCTCCGGACCTCGCCGCCGATGGCCGGCGACGAGCTGCGCAGGCAGGCCGACCAGTTCATCGACCTCGCCAGCATCGCGCCGGAGTTCACCCGCCGTCAGACCGAGCCGCGCGCACGCGCGCCGCAACGCCTCGTGCAGGCCGAAGAGAGCCCGCATGACGGCGGGCGCGAGACCAGCGTCGAGAGTTGTGCCACCTTCTCGGAGGCATGACCGAAGGAATTCCAACCACCACGCAAGCGACGGGTCCGCCCGAGCCTGGACCCGACTGTCCGCTCTGTCCGCGGCTCGTCGAGTAT
>CAXTUK010000099.1:0-8134 GCA_964247395.1 uncultured Acetobacteraceae bacterium | reverse complement strand
ACGCCGACGCAACTGCGCCTCGACGTGCTCACCCTGCTCGATCGGAAATCCGAGATCCGCGACGGCACCGGTGGCGGCGTCGGCGCGCCGCAGTTTGGCCTGCGGCGCACCATCCTGGTCGGTGTCGCGCA
This sequence comes from uncultured Acetobacteraceae bacterium, assembly GCA_964247395.1. Lineage (GTDB taxonomy): Bacteria > Pseudomonadota > Alphaproteobacteria > Acetobacterales > Acetobacteraceae > CAXTPV01. The sequence continues at coordinate 8,003 of CAXTUK010000099.1, read as the reverse complement.
GAAATTCTAGTGCATGATACGCACCCGGACTCGACGCACCTCGACTCACGAGAAGGAGCCACGTCATAGGATCTGTCTCGCGAGGCGGCCGGCAATTTCCTGTCCGCTTTCGTCAGCCGGGAGCGGCGCGAGATAGCGACCGTCCGGTCCCACGAGCAGGAGCACGGCGGTGTGTTCGATCGAGCGTCCGCCATCGTGTCCATCGGACGTGACGGAGCTCCTGATCCGGTATTCTCTTTCCACCGCCTCGATCTCGCGAGGGGTTCCTGTCAGGCCGACGAGGCGCGGATCGAACTGCCGCACGTAGTCGCGCACGACCCGCGCCGTATCCCGCCTCGGATCGACGGTGATGAACAAAGGCTGCAACTGGTCGGCACGAGAGCCGAGCAGCCGCATCGCGTCCGCAATCGCCTGCAGCGTCGTCGGGCAGACATCCGGGCAGGAGGTGTAGCCGAAATAGATCAGCAGATAGCGTCCCCGGAAGTCTCGATCGGTGACGACGCCGCCATCGCCTCGCGTCAGCGTCCAGGGACCGCCGATAACGGATCCCGTCGGCGTCGGGCCGCCCAGCAGCCAGAGGAACCCGCTCGCCATCAGGAAGAGCATCGCCGCCACTCCCACCAGCGCAAGCGGGCCGGTCCTGTCCGGGCGCCTTGTCCCGGGCGGCGCCTTCCTGCTGCTGGACCGTTTCACGAGCTCTCGACCGTCATGTCCATACCCGGCACCAGCTCGCTCAGCACGATGGCCGCCATGATGGCGGCAAGCCCGAAGGCGCTCTGGACGAGAACGCTCGCAACGAGCAGCCGCCGCGCCCGGTCGGAGCGGGCGCCTCTCAGGCCTGGCGCCAGGACATACCGGTTCAGCCATGCAAACCCGACCAAGCCGCCGAACAGTGCGATCTTGGCGAGCACGGTCCAACCATAGGGGGTGGCGATCAGGGCATCGATGCTGCCGACCAGCCAGATGCCTTGCAGCAGCGCGGACGCGGCGAGCAGACAGACGGCCCACTTCCCGATCGGAGAGAACCACCGGGCGGCAACGGCCGCTGGCGCCGGCGATGCGAGCCACACCATGAGAAGGAAGGGCGGCAGGCCGCCGATCCAGACCGAGGCGGCAAGCAGATGCAGCGCATTGAGCCAGGACAGCGGGCCGAACAGGCCGCCCATCGCCATCCCGTGGCCGTGACCCGCCTCGGCGGCGACGCAGGCGAGCGCCGGGACGACCGGCAAGGCGCTCGCGTCCCGTCCAGCCGCGAGCAGCGCGCCTGTCGCGGCGAGGAGCGAGGCCTGCAGCAGCACGACATGCCCGAACACCGTGCCGATCAGCACGGGTCCAAGTTCGTGCAGGACCTCCCCGATCCTCCCGGTGTCGGCGAATTCCGCGGTCTGCAGCAGGGCCCACAGTCCGAGCCCCACGATTGCCGCGGCAAGAACGCTCCACCGCCAGATCATCAAGGCACTGCGCACGCGTGCCGCCTCGACCGATCCCATGCGCTCGAGCGCCTTCGGCGCAACCACCGCGCCGAACACCAGCGTCCCGCCAACCGAGAGAAGGGCGGCGACGAACAGCAGCCGCGCCGACAGGAGCGGCAGACCGCCTCCGAGCACGATGCGCGCCGCAGCCCCGCTCGACACGGCTCAGCTTCCCACGGTGAAGGTGAAGCTGCCTTGCGTCTTGTGCGTGTCGGTGGCCGTCGCGTGCCAGGTCACTCTGTAGGTTCCGGCTGCGAGCGGCTTGACCGCCACCGCGAGGCGTTCCTCGCCACCGTCGAGATGCGGCCGCCCGGTGTCGACACGCTGGCCTGACGGGTCCGTGACCGTGATCGTGCTGAACAGCGGTTCGACTCCTTCAGTGAAGTCGATCACCACCTCCGCCGGCGCCTGCCGCACGGTGCTCCCGACGGGCGGGCTCGCGGCGCGGAGAAAGGCGTGTGCCTGGGCCGTCCCGCGGGCCGCCAGCATGACGGCGAAAACGAGAGTGGTTTGTCGAAGGTTTGAGATCATTGGAAGATCGGCCTTCCGATCGAGCGCGGGAACAAGTCGTCGAAGAAGAAATGCACCAGTCCGACCGCGCCGACGGTGGTGCCGGCGGTCCTGTTCAGCGGGACCAGTGCCTCAAGTCCGACCTCTCCCCATTGCGCGATGTAGATCACGCCGGGCGCCGCGATCCACGTGGTTCCCTGAGCGCTTGGCGTGGACGCCGGCGAGGACCAGGTGAACTCGACCAGCGGGATCAGGTCGCCCAGGAAGCCGGGCAGTCCGATGCTGCGGACCTGCGATTGCAGGTATGGAATGCTGTATTGGACGGACAGGCCACCCGACCAGGCGTTGTTGTTGCCGTTATTGTACTGTGCCGCGAGCCCGCTGTTGAAGGGAGCCGAAATGCCCGATCCCGCCGGCAGGGGCTGGTTCAGCTTCAACTCCCTGTCGGCGACCGTGTAGCTGAGCTCGCCGGTGATCGCGAGCGGCCGCAGGAGGCCGATCGGCAGGTCGCCGAGACCCTTGCCGAAATAGCCCGTCGGCGAAGTCGCGCCGAAACGGTCGCCGCCGGTGTGGGTGGTGCCGGAGCCGCCGAATTCCCGGATCACCCCGAGCGAGGCCACGAATTCATCGGTCGCGTTGGTGATGAATTGCCACTTGGCGGTCAGGAAGAGGTTCGGGAAACCTGTCTCGGTCTTCGAGCCGTTGATCTGCTGGACGTCGTAGCCGTCGTTGAGGATCAGCGCCGTGTTCGAGGTAATGGTCTTGTCGTACTCGAAGCCGAGATCGACCTCGTGCGTTGGCCCCGTTCCACCATCGGCGCCGCTGCGCGTGTAGGTGAACGACGGCAGCGAGGCCTCGTCGGCGGTGCCGGGATCGTCGATGGTCAGGGTGACGGGAAAGACGCGTGCGCCGGCGATGACGTGCGCGCGGGCCGGCAAGGCACCGAGGGCGAGCGGACTGGCGCAGCCGATCGCGACCGCGATTGGGGGATATCGCATTGAAGTTCCTGGGCATGAGGAGAACCGGCGACATCGGCCGGAGCCGATGCCTGCGACGCTTCGCTTCAGGCCGGGACCGGCGGTGCTCGAGGCTCGCCGACGCGCGCGGTCGGCGGGGGAGGACCGCGCGCGGGTGGTGCTGCCGCAATCCTCGCCGTGATCACCGGCGCGGGGCTCGCAAGCAGGACGGATGGCGTCAGCACGCATGACTGCGAGGCCAGCGCGACGCCGAGCGGACAGAGCGCCTTGCCGGGAGCATGCGGGTGGTGGCGTGTCTTTCCCCCTGCAGCCCCGCTTGCATGTCCGACGCAGATCACGCTTGCCGAGACCAGCCTGGCTTGTGCGGCCAACGCGTCATCCGGCACGACGACCGCGCCGAGCGCGATCTGACTGACCAAGGCCAGGATCGCTGCGAGCAGTCCGACCGCCATGAAGGCTCGGCGGCCGTGAAGAAAGTCCGATGACCACACTCGCCGGCAGGTCAAGCCGAGCCACCCAGCATCAGCAATCCATTGTCCCTACGTGGCCGATGGACAAGATCCGCCTTGGCCTCCGTGGTCTCGGATATCCGACATGTGAGGTGGCCACCAGCGACTTGATGCTACACTGTAGCACCTACCGCTTCCAGCACGAGGTCGATCGATGAGCCTGAAGAAGGATCGCGCCATGGAGGCGCGGCTGGACGCTGCTTCCGAGGCCTGCGCCCGACAGGGCGCCCAGCTCACCGAACTGCGCCGCCTGGTCCTTCGCCTCGTCCTCGAGGCCGAGGGGCCCTCGACCGCCTATCAGCTCCTCGACCGTCTGGGCGAGACGCGCAGATGCGTGCCGCCGACGATCTATCGCGCGCTCGACTTCCTCGTCGAGCAGGGCCTGGTCCACAAGCTCGAACGGCTGAACGCCTTTGTCTCCTGCACCGATGTCGGGCACCAGCACCCGGTGCAGTTCCTGATCTGCCGTAAGTGCGGCACGGTCGCCGAGATCGAGGACCACGAAGTCGCGACCGCCATCGAGCACGCAGCGGAGCGGCAAGGCTTTCACCCCGGCCATGCCGGCATCGAGGTGGATGGCACGTGCGCGATCTGCTCGCACCCTTCCTGAATCAGTTGCGGGTCTGGGCGCGCTGCGCCCAGCGGGGCTTGGGGGGGCGCCCCAGATCGGAGACTGACCCGCCCCGGACGCGGCAGGATCGTCGCGACATACACCATCGCGCTCAGCGCGCTGATCCAGAAGCTGCTGGGCCAGTCGGTATCGAAGGCGAGCGTGATCCCGAGCCACGCCTCGGCCAGCGCCAGCCCCGCCGAGAGCAGCACCCCGCGTCCGACCCCGCTCGTCAGCCGCTGCGCCGCCGCGGCCGGTCCCACCATCAGGCTGAACACCAGCAGCACGCCCACGATCTGCGCCGATCCGGCGGTCGCCAGCGCCACGATCGCCATGAACGTCACCGAGATCAGCCGCGGCGACACGCCCTTCGCCTCGGCGAGCTCGGGCTGTAGGCTCGCGAACAGCAGCGGGCGGGAGATCACCGCGAGCGCGCCGAGACTGACGGCGCCGAGCCCGGCAAGGCGCCAGACGGTGCCGGCATCGACCGCGAGCACGTTGCCGAACAGCAGCGTCGTCGCCTGCGTGGCGAACGCGGTGAAAAAATGCAGGAACAGCAGGCCCAGCCCGAGCGACAGCGCCAGCACCATGCCGATCGCGACGTCGCGCTGCGCCAGGCGATCGCCCAGCATCCCCATGAAGATGCCGGCGGCCACCGTGACCAGGACCAGGCCCGTCAACGGACTGACGCCGATCAGGATCGCGCCGGTGGCGCCGGTGAAGCCGACATGCGACAGCGCGTGCCCGGCGAAGGTCTGGCCGCGCAGCACCAGGAAATAGCCGACCGCGCCGGCGACGACCGCGACGACCGCCGAGGCTGCGAACGCGTTGCGCATGAAGTCGTAGTCAAACATGGCCCGCATGCGCATGGCTCTCCAGGTCATGGCCGCCCGACATCACGAAGATCCTTCCGTGCAGCCGGACCACGTCGATGTCGGCGCCATACAGGCGGGACAGCACCGGCCCGGTGATCACCTCCTCGACGGTTCCCAGCGCCGCCTTGCCGCCGCCGAGATAGAGCACCCGATCGAGCGCGCCGAGCAACGGGTTGAGCTCGTGGGCGCTGAACAGCACGGCGATGCCGAGCTCCGCCTGTAGCGATTTCGCCAGCTTCACCACGCTCTCCTGATGGTGCGGGTCGAGGCTGATCAGCGGCTCGTCGAGCAGCAGCAGGAGCGGCCTGCCGATCAGCGCCTGCGCGATCAGCAGTCGCTGCCGTTCGCCGCCCGAAATCTCGGCCAGCGGACGCCGTGACAAGTCGCGCGCGCCGACCAGGTCGAGCGCCCGATCGACCTCCGCGCGGCCTGCCTTGCCCTGGATCGGCAGGCCCAGCCGGTGACCGTCGAGAACGCCGGCGACGAATTCGCGGCCGCTCAGCCGCATGCTGGCGACGGCGCCGCGCACCTGCGGCATGTAGCCGACGCCCGGATGGCCCCGTCTCGCCGGCCGGCCCAGCACCTCGATGCCGCCGCGGCTCGGCGGCACCAGACCCAGGACCGCGCGCATCAGCGTCGTCTTGCCGGCGCCGTTCGGCCCGAGGACGCCCACGAACTCGCGCGCGCCGATCCCGAGCGTGACGCCGTCCAGGATCGCCCGGCCGCCGAGCTCCAGGCGGACATCATCGAAACCGATCGCGTTCACCGGCCTATCTCGGCAGCGCCCGGTCGACCGCGTCGAGCTCGCCCATCATCCAGGCTTGATAGGTCTCGCCGCGCGGCTCGGTCTCGGTCGCGGCCACGACGGGAATGCCCGACGCCTTGGCCAGACGCTCCATCCGGTCCGCCACCGGATCGGACGCCTGCCTGTTGGTGATCAGCAGACGCACCCGGTGCGACCTGAGGTCGTCCTCGAAGGCGGCGACGTCGGATGCGCTCGGCTCGGTGTTGTTCATCACCGAGAGCTGGAACGACGGCTCGAGGCTGCGCATGCCGAGGCTTGCGAACATGTAGCCGAAGATCGGCTCGGTCGCGGCCGCCCTCGTGCCGGCCAGACGGTCGCGCAGTGCGGCGATCTTGACTTCGATGGGCCGGATCGAGGCCTGGAACCGCGCCAGACGCGACCGGAAACCGTCCGCCTCGGCCGGATCCTCCGCCGCCAGCGCGTCCGTCAGCACCGCCGCGTAGGTCAGCATCGTCTCGGCGTCGTACCAGACATGCGGATTGTCGCCGGTCTCGCGCGCCGCGAGTTGCGCCACCTCGATCGCCGCGCGCGAGCGCGAGCGCGCGGCCTCGAGCAGCGTCCGCATCCAGGGATCGTAGCCGATCCCGCTGTAGACCACGATGCGCGCCGCCGAGATCTCGCGCGCCACCGACGGGCTCGCCTCGAACAGGTGCGGATCCTGGTCGGGGTTGCTCAGGATGCTCGTCACCGCGACGGCGGGTCCGCCGATCTGCCGCGCGACGTCGCCATAGAAGTTCTCGGCCGCGACGACGCTGATCGTCCCGGCCGCCGTCGCCGCGACCGGCGAAGCGAGGATCGTCGCGAACCCGGCCAGGGCGATCGATACGCGCATTCGTTACTCCCGACCTCGACGCACGAATGCTACATTATAGCATAAGCGGCGTCCAGCATGCGCCGCTTCGGCAACGTTGACGCCGGCCGCCGTCGCGGCCTTTGCTGTCCCGTGCACCGCTTCGATCTGACCATCCGGGAGGCCACCCTGGTGCTCCCCTGGGGCGAGGCCAGCGCCGACCTCGGCATCCGCGACGGCCGCATCGCGGCAATCGGCCTCATCGCCGCCGAGGAGGCCACGGAGAGCATCGACGCCGCCGGCCTGCACGTCCTGCCCGGCATCATCGACCCGCATGTCCATTTCCGCGATCCCGGCGAGGGCCCGCTCGACCCGTCGGGCGAGACGCTCGAGACCGGCACCCGCGGCGCCGTGCTCGGCGGCGTCACCGCGATCTTCGACATGCCCAACACCGCCCCGCCGCTCACCGGCGCCGCCACGCTGGCCATCAAGCAGGCCCACGCCGAACGGGTCGCCTGGTGCGACGTCGGCCTCTATGTCGGCGCGACCAGGACCAACGCCGACGAACTCGCGGCGCTCGAGCGGGGCAGGGGGGTCTGCGCGATCAAGGTGTTCGCCGGCAGCTCCACCGGCGACCTCCTCGTCGACGACGACGAGGGCATCGCCCGGGTGCTCGCTTCCGGCACGCGACGGGTCGCCTTCCACAGCGAGGACGAGCAGCGGCTGCGCGCCCGCAAGCTCTTGTTCGAGAACGGCCGCTACGACGACCACAGGCGCTGGCGCGACGAGGAGTGCGCGTTCCTCGGCACCCGCCGGATCGTGGCGCTGGCCGAGCGCCACCACCGCCCGATCCACATCCTGCACGTCTCGACCGAGGAGGAACTCGACTGGCTCGACGCCCACCGCGCCCACGTCGGCGTCGAGCTCCTCGTCAACCACCTCACCCAGTTCGCACCCGATTGCTACGAGCGCCTCGGCGGCTACGCGGTGATGAACCCGCCGATCCGCGACCGGCGCCATCTCGAGGCCGCCTGGCGCGCCGTCGCCGACGGCCGCGTCGATACGGTCGGCTCCGACCACGCTCCGCATCCGCGCGCCGCCAAGGAGCGTCCCTGGCCCTCGACCGCCGCCGGCCTGACCGGCGTGCAGACGCTGCTGCCGATCATGCTCGGCCACGTCGCCGCCGGCCGCCTGACGATCGGCCGCCTCGCCGACCTGATGTCGGCCGGTCCCGCCCGCATCTACGGCCTGCGCGGCAAGGGCAGGATCGTGCGCGGCAACGACGCCGACCTCACGCTGGTCGACCTCAAGGCCGAACGCACGATCGAGGCGTCCTGGCTCGCAAGCCCCTGCGGCTGGTCGCCGTTCGAAGGCGTGCGCGTCACCGGCTGGCCGGTCGCCCCCCTCGTCCGCGGCCAGGTCGTCATGCGCGGGGGCGCACACGCGGGCGCACCC
>CAXTUK010000098.1:3332-8155 GCA_964247395.1 uncultured Acetobacteraceae bacterium | reverse complement strand
GACGCGAGCCGGGTGGAGGCGGCGCTGGAAGCGGTTCGGGCGGCGCTGCTCGCCGAGGCGGACGGGCGCATCGTCGCTGGCGCAGCGGCTGATGGCTGACGTATAGGAAAGGCAAGCGCCGGAAGGGCTGATCGATGGCGGTCCGATGAAGCTGATCATCTATGGCGGCGACGACCTCCGGCGTATCGAGGACCGGATGGGCGCGGACGAATACAGCTAACATTCTGTGGTCGAGGCGTTTCGACCGGTGCTCGAACGGATCGGCGAGACGCACATGGTCGGGCATCTCGACGAGGTCGAGCCAATCCGGGCGGCTTGCGAGCTGTCGGGCGAGTCGTGCGTCATTCTGAGCTTCGTGCCGCCGCACAAGACGACGCTGTTCATGCGCGTGCCGCTGATACCGGTGTTCGCCTGGGAATACGAAACGATCCCGTTCGAGGTTTGGGATGGACAGCCAAAGCACGATTGGCGGATGGTCCTGCAGCAGCAGGGCCGCGCCATCACCCTGTCCAAGCATTCCGCTGGAGTCGTCCGCAAGACATTGGGCGAGAACTTTCCAGCAACAGCCATCCCGCCCCCGGTGTTTGACCGGTGGAAAGAACTGCGGGAGCGGATCGGAGGGCGATACCCCAAGCCGAGCGTTCTCGACCAGATCGAGATCATGATTGACACCGCGACAATCGTCTTTTCACCTGACACGGCCATTCCGGATGTTCCTCCGACCGCGTCTCGGCGCGAGATCGAGCCGGCCGCAAGCCCCGCGACCAGACAGGAACACGATGAGCCATCGCTCCTATCAGGCTTGATCGAGCGGGTCGTCGGCCAGTATCGCAAGCAGCTTCGACCGTTCACGCCTGCTCCTGTCGCGAAGATCATCGCTGGTGCAGGCCGTGGCGCTTGGCGGGCAACCCGGGGAATGAGGTCCCTGCTCGACGGGAAACAAATTCCTGCGCCTGGACTGCTCGTGGCTGCTCCAATTCCGGTAGCGTCGATGCCGGTGTTCGCGATGCCGCCGCCGATCGAGAATTTGCCGCTGCCGCTGCCGCTGGCGCAGCCGATTTCGAAGGCGGTCGGCAAATCCCAGGAGCGGAGGCCGGGGCCAGAGCTCTCGCTATCGGCACCGCTGAAGCTGGAAGGCGTTGTCTACTTTGCAGTCGTCAATCCAAATGCCGGAAGAAAGAATTGGAATGATCTGATCAGCGCATTCACCTGGGCCTTTCGCGATACAGCCGATGCGGTTCTCGTCGTGAAAGTCGTCGGCAACGAGCCACGGGAGTCCTGGAAGGAGTGCTTTACGAGTCTGCGCAAGCAACCGGCATTCGCATGTCGGGTCGTTCTGATCCATGGCTTTCTCGATGCCGAACGAATGGGCTCAATACTGGAAGCGTCGAGTTACGTCATCAACACCTCAAGTGGCGAGGGATGCGCGCTGCCGCTTCTGGAGGGCATGGCGGCCGGCCGGCCGGCCATCGCGCCCGATCACACCGCGATGGCCGATTACATCAATTCGAGCAACAGCTTCATCGTGCGTTCACACCTTGAGGTCACCGCATTTCCGCATGATGGGCGTGTCGCACGTCGTACGATGTGGCGGCTGCCACGCTGGGACTCGCTGAGGGATGCGTTCGTCGAAAGCTACCAGGTTGCCAGGCGTGATTCAGATCGATGGTTGTCTATGGCCAACGAAGCCATCACCACCCAGCGTGCCTTCTGCAGCGATGACGTGGTCGAACGCCGAATCCGCGACTTCCTGGGCATCCAGGACAAGACCCCGTCGCTTTCGACGTGGACCCGGGACCTTGCATCCATACCAGTCGATGAAGCGAACACATGCGAAAGCATGGTCGGGTGATCCTTCTGGTATATTCAGATACCAACTCCCAGACGATCTCTCGAAACATTGGTCGTTCCGAGTACAGTTACTACTTCGTGCTGCGGTGCTTCCGCCCTCTGCTTGCGCAAATCGGCATAGTCATCGAGGTGACAGATCCTCGAAGACAAGTCGACGAGATCTGGTGCAACGCCCGGTGTCACGGCGAGGACTGCAAATTCCTCAGCTTCAGCCCGCCGCATAAGACCTTGCTGGGCCTGCGGTGCCCGACAATCCCGGTCTTCGCCTGGGAATTCGATACGATACCGTATGACACGTGGGATGGCGAGGCGCGTCACGATTGGACTTCGGTCCTCAGGTCGCTGGGCCACGCGATCGTGCATTCGTCCGACACCGTCGCCACCATTCGTCGGGCAGTCGGGAGAAGCGTGGAGGTCGACAGCATACCGGCTCCGGTGTGGGATCGATATGCCGCTTTCCGGGATGTGAGCACCGCCCCCGCGCTCTCCGGCCCACGCTCAGCGCTCACCTTGAGGGTTCCCTGCCTCGACTCCAGAACGTTCAGGCTGGACGGCTTCGACCTGTGTCACCCCGAGGCGGAGAGGTTCGCTCGCGCGGCGGCAATCTTCGACGCGCAGACAAATCCTCAGATCCTCCAACTTGACGGCGTCATCTACACCTCGGTTCTCAACCCGTTCGATTCCCGGAAGCGGCTCTGGGACATGCTTGCTCATTTCGTCTGGGCGCTTCGTGATCGCCGTGATGCGACGCTCCTCTTGAAGACGACCCATTCGGACATGCTGCTTGTCATGGTGGCGCTGCTCGGCGACTTCGTGAGGCTCATGCCGTTCCAGTGCAGGATCATCGTCATCCATGGTCTGCTCCCGCAGGCTACCTACGACGCCATCGTGCGTTCGACCACGTACGTCGTGAATTGTTCAGCGGGGGAAGGTCAGTGCCTGCCCCTGATGGAGTTCCTGTCCTGCGGGAAGCCTGCCATCGCACCGCGAAACTCGGCGATGGCCGACTATATCACTGAGACGAACAGCTTCGTCGTGGCCAGCCATCCCGAACCGACATCATGGCCCCAAGACACTCGCGAGATGCTCCGTACGTTGCGTGCCAGGATCGACTTCCACTCCCTGATGCTGGCCTTCCAAGAGAGCTTTGTCGTAGCTCGATGTGACGCTCGCCGGTATGAGGCGATGTCTGCCAATGCCAGCGAAAGTCTCCGTCAGCATTGCTCCGACGCAGTCACGCTCGATCGATTGCGCTCCGCGCTTCTCGGACCTGTCGAGAGAGAGAAAACCGGTCTAACGCAAGCCGATGAAAACCGACTGACCGACGCCCTCGTCTAGCCGGCGTTTCGTTCGACAACCCCGGAGAGGCTGAAGATTCATTCTGGAGGCTACGAGTTTGGTGCATTCGATGACGGATAGTACCGCCTCGCCGGAGCGCCTCATCTCCGACATCCCGGGTGGGATTCCACCGCGCAGTCTTGGTCTTCAAGACGCGGTGATCTCCGGATGGTATGCCAGCGACACCGGCGAATTGTTTTCTGGCTTTCGGATCACGGCCGAGGACGTCTTCATCGATGTTGGCTGCGGCGATGGCGGTTCGGCGACCTTCAGTGCCCGGCAGGGCGCGGAGGTTATCCTGACCGATATCGATGTTGCCAAGCTCGGTGAAGCGGAAGATCGCTGCCGGAAGGCAGGCGCCAGGAAAGTGACCGCCCACGTCAGCGACTCCGTTCCGCTGCCGATCAAAGCCGAGACCGGAACCCGCCTTCTTTGTTCGGAAGTTCTCGAGCATGTCGACAACCCGGAGCGGGTCCTGACGGAACTTGTCAGGATCGGAAAGCCTGGAGCTCTTTATCTTCTGACTGTCCCGGATCCGGTTTGTGAAGAGATGCAGAAGCATTTGGCGCCTCCCAGCTACTTCACAAAGCCGAACCATGTCCGGATTTTCTCGCGCGAGGCATTCGGGGCTTTGGTTGAGAAGTCGGGTCTCGTCATCGAGCAACGCCAATACTACGGCTTCTTCTGGTCGATGTGGTGGCTTCTGTTCTGGAGCGCTGACGTGTCGCTGGAACATCCGCACCATCCCTTGCTGGACCATTGGGCGGAAACCTGGACTGCACTGCTCGACACGAAAGATGGCGTGCGAGTAAAACGCGTCTTCGATCGGCTCATGCCGAAAAGTCAGGTAATCGTCGCTCGCAAACCGGACTAGCCAGCGACTCGGACGAGGGAGCCAGGTGGCGGGATGAGCGTGCACGAGGGCGATGGATGTTCGGCGCTCGATCGGCTGCTGGAGGGCACGCAGGTGTTCCGCCGTGAGGTGTTTCCGCAAAACCGGTTGCTGTTCGAGGAGCTGGCGCGCGGCCAGTCGCCGCACACCCTGTTCATCGCTTGCGCCGACAGCCGGGTGTCGCCCGATCTGATCACCCAGGCGCGGCCGGGCGAGCTGTTCGTGCTGCGCAACATCGGCAATATCGTGCCGGGCTACGGGGAGATGCTCGGCGGCGTCTCGGCGGTGGTGGAGTACGCCGTCTCCGCGCTGGGCGTGACCGACATCGTCGTGTGCGGCCATACCGATTGCGGGGCGATGAAGGCGCTGGACGACCCGCTCGAGGCGAGGCTCGACGAGATGCCGACGGTCAGGTCCTGGCTGCAGAACGCCGCGGCGGCGCGCACCGTCGCCCGGACGCTCGCGGCGCGGACCGAAGGGGCGGACCCGATGCGGCTGCTGATCGAACAGAACGTGCTGCTGCAACTGGCGCATCTGCGCACCCACCCGTCGGTGGCGGCCCGGATGGCGGAGGGGCGATTGTTCCTGCATGGCTGGATCTACGACATCGAGAGCGGCGAGATCGGGGTGACGGACGAGGCGACCCGGACGACGATCCCGGTCGAGGAGGCGAGACGCCGCTTCGGCCTGCCCTCTTGAGTGTTGGCGGTCCAGGGGCCCATCCCCTGGCGCGGATCCGGGC
>CAXTUK010000098.1:0-3295 GCA_964247395.1 uncultured Acetobacteraceae bacterium | reverse complement strand
GAGCACGGGCGCGACCGGGACCCGCGCCTGGCGGACGCGGCGCCCGGCCGGCGCCCGGGCGCGGCCGGCCGCCGGCGGCGGCGGGGCGCCGGCCGATTTCGACGTGCTGGCCGGCTACGCGGCGAAGCTCGATGCGGACGTGGTCGCGATCGAGGAGGTGGATGGGCCGGCGCCCGCGGCGCGGGTTTTTCCGGCCGGCCGCTATCAGCTGCTGATGACGGGCGATCAGGTGGTGCAACGGGTGGGCCTCGCGGTGCGCGACGGGATCGCGGTGGAGCGGCATCCCGACGTTACCGCGCTCGATGTCGAGCCGTCGGCGCCGCATCGGCTGCGCAGCGGGCTCGACGCCACCCTGGTGGTGGACGGCGCGCGGTTGCGGGTGCTGGCGGTGCATCTGAAGAGCGGGTGCTGGAGCCCGCGCGAGGAGCGCGAGGGCAGGCCGGCCTGCGCGGATCTGGACCGGCAGATCCCGGTGCTGGCGGACTGGATCGCGGCGCGGCGGACGGAGGGCGTGCCGTTCCTGGTGCTCGGCGACTTCAACCGGCGGCTGCTGGACGGCGACCGGGTGCTGGCGGCGCTGGACGCTGCCGCACCGCTGACGAGCGCCACCTGGGGTCTGTCGAGCCCTTGCTGGGAGGGCGAGGACTTCATCGACCAGATCCTGGCAGGAGGTGGCGCCGGGCGCTGGATGGAGCCGGGCAGCCTGCGGGTGCTGACGTATCGCGGCGCAGATTCTCGGGGGAAGGATCAACTGTCGGATCATTGCCCGGTGTCGGTGCGCTTGGCGATGCCGGGCCGGGGCGCCGGAACCAGCAGCGGCGGCAATCGCTGAACCTGTTCGCCTGCTTTGATGGCCTGGGAGAGAGGCATGGTTGCCGGAATCGAGAAGATGCGCGTGCGGGAGGGCAGCCCCAATCCGCGGGGCGCCACCTGGACCGGGCTCGGAGTGAATTTCGCCCTGTTCTCGGCCAACGCGACACGAGTGGAGCTTTGCCTGTTCGACGACGAGGGCGAGCGCGAGATCGCGCGCGTGCCGCTGCCGGAATACACCAATGAGGTCTGGCACGGCTTCCTGCCGGACGCGCGGCCCGGGACGATCTACGCCTATCGCGTGCACGGGCCGTATGCGCCGAGCGAGGGGCACCGGTTCAATCCGAACAAGCTGGTGCTCGATCCGTATGCGAAGGCGATCGTGGGTCAGCTGGAATGGGGGCCGGAGCTGTTCGGCTACACGCTCGGGCACGCGGATGCCGATCTGAGCTTCGACGAGCGCGACAGCGCGCACCTGATGCCGAAATGCCGGGTGGTCGATCCGGCCTTCACCTGGGGCGAGGACCGGCGGCCGAACGTGCCCTGGGAGCGCACGGTGATCTACGAGACGCATGTGCGGGGCCACACCATGCGTCACCCGTCGGTCCCCGAGACCCTGCGCGGCACCTACAAGGGCCTGGTCGATCCAGACGTGATACGGCACGTCAAGCGGCTCGGCGTGACCACGATCGAGCTGCTGCCGGTGCACATGTTCCTCGATGACAGCTATCTGGTCGACAAGGGCCTCAAGAACTACTGGGGCTACTCGACGATCCAGTTTTTTGCACCCGCGCGACGCTACGCGAGCGTACCGGATTTCGCCTTCAGCGAGTTCAAGGAGATGGTGGCGCGGCTGCACGAGGCGGATCTCGAGGTGGTACTCGACGTGGTGTACAACCACACCGCCGAAGGCAACGAACTCGGTCCGACGCTGTCGTGCAAGGGGATCGACAATGCGAGCTACTACCGGCTGCTGCCGGACAATCCGCGCTACTACATCAACGACACCGGGACCGGCAACACGGTCAATCTGAGCCATCCGCGGGTGATCCAGATGGTCACCGACAGCCTGCGCTACTGGGCGAGCGAAATGCACGTGGACGGTTTCCGGTTCGATCTTGGCACGATCCTGGCGCGCGAGCCGCACGGCTTCGACCAGCAGAGCGGGTTCTTGCGCGCGGTCGGCCAGGATCCGGTGCTGAGCACCGTCAAGATGATCGCCGAGCCCTGGGATTGCGGGCCCGGCGGATATCAGGTGGGCGGCTTCCCGCCGGGCTGGGCGGAGTGGAACGATCGCTACCGCGACACGATGCGATCGTTCTGGAAGGGCGACGGCGAGCGGCTTGCCGATTTCGCGATGCGGTTTGCGGGAAGCGCGGACTTCTTCAACCACCGCGGACGGCCGGCCTGGTCGAGCGTGAACTTCCTGACCGCGCATGACGGGTTCACGCTCGATGATGTCGTCACCTACAACGACAAGCACAACGAGGCAAACGGCGAGGATAATCGGGACGGTTCGGACAACAACTATTCATGGAACTGCGGCGTCGAGGGCCCAGCGAACGATCCGGAGATCACGGCTCTGCGCGAGCGCCAGGTCAGGAACATGCTGGCGACGCTGCTCCTGTCGCGCGGAACGCCGATGCTGCTGGCCGGCGACGAGTTCGGCCGCACCCAGGACGGCAACAACAATGCCTATTGCCAGGACAACGAGATTTCCTGGCTCGACTGGGAGCACGGCGCCAAGGGCCAGGCGCTGATCGGCTTCGTTCGCAAGCTCACGAGCCTGCGCGCACGCGCCGGCGTGCTGCACCGTTCACGATGGCTGACGGCGCAGTACAACGAGGAACTCGACATCAAGGACGTGACCTGGCTGGTGCCGACCGGCGAGGAGATGACCGGGGAGAACTGGGGGGACGGCAATGCGCGATCGATCGGCATCCTGCTCGACGGGCGCGCGCCGGAAACCGGCATCGTCCGCAGGGGCGAGGATGCGACGATTCTGATCCTGATCAACGCGCATCACGAGGAGGTGGCGTTCCGGATGCCCAGCACCGCGGGCGGCTACGGGTGGACATGCGTGATTGACACCGGGCAGCCCGATCACGATCAGGGGGGACAGTTCCGGTTCGACGAGGATTGCGAAGTCGGAGCTCGGTCGCTGCTGGTCTTCGAGCTGGAGCGGGACGAGAGCTATGCCACGGCTTCGTTGGGGTTGAGGAGGAGATAGAGCTGGGGGATTGAAGCCGATCCCCCAGCTCCCGCCGCCGCCGACGGGGGCGGCGCCGCCCTGGTCACCGCCGCCGCCCCACGGATCGCTGCTGCCGGTGTCGGCGCCGCCGCCTGCGAACGGGTCGTCGCCGCCGGCGCCGGCTCCGGCTCCATAGTTGTTCTCGATATTGGTCTCGCCGCCGCCACCGAAACCGCCGCCGAGGCCGCCTCCCCTGCCGCCGTCGAACATGTTCATCAGTGCGTCCCCCACCAC
>CAXTUK010000097.1:7477-8215 GCA_964247395.1 uncultured Acetobacteraceae bacterium | reverse complement strand
GGTCGAGATCGTCGAAGTTGGCGATGTGCGGCAGCAGCGGGACGGCGATGCGCTGGCGGCCATCGGGCCTGGTGTCGCGGCCGGGAACGAGGTCGAGCGCGTCCTCGGCGGGCAGGCGGCAGGCGACCGGGAAATGCGGCACCAGGCCGAGCGCGGCCCAGCCGGTGGCGTCCGCGACGGCGCGCATGCCGTCGTCGAACAGCGACGGGTCGCCGCGCATCCGGTTGACGAGGAAGCCGCGGACGGTGGCGCGGTCGGCGGCCGCGAGCACGGCGTGGGTGCCGACGAGGCTGGCGATGACGCCGCCGCGGTCGATGTCGCCGACGATCACCACCGGCACGCCGGCGGCGCGCGCGAAGCCCATGTTGGCGATGTCGCTGGCCCGCAGATTGATCTCGGACGCGCTGCCGGCGCCCTCGACGAGAACGATGTCGTGCGCGCCGGCGAGGCGGGCGAAGCTGTCGAGCACGAACGCCATCAGGGTGGGCTTGATGGACTGGTAGGCGCGCGCGCCGGCCTGGCCGTGGACGCGGCCCTGGACGACGATCTGCGAGGCCGGGCCTTGCGGCTTGAGCAGGACGGGGTTCATGTCGGTGTCGGGTTCGAGCCCGCAGGCGAGGGCCTGGAGCGCCTGGGCGCGGCCGATCTCGCCGCCCGATGCGGTGACGGCGGCGTTGTTGGACATGTTCTGCGGCTTGAAGGGGGCCGGACGCAGGCCGCGGTTGCGGAGCGCGCGGC
>CAXTUK010000097.1:0-7467 GCA_964247395.1 uncultured Acetobacteraceae bacterium | reverse complement strand
CCCGGTCCCCATGCCGGGGTGGCGGGGGGGGGGGCCGAGGCCGGGGACGAGAAGCGACTTGCCGACCGACGAGCCGGTGCCCTGGATCATCAAGGCGGCGGGACGCGACGGGGACCGGCTCACGCGCGGCTCCGGGATGGCGCCGGCCCTAGAACGCTTCGGCGAGGCTCGGGCGCCGCTCGACGCGATCGATCCGGTCGTGGATGCGGTCGAGGCGCAACGCGAGCTCGGCGCGCATCTCGGCCATGTCGCCGCTTATATCGCGCAGCATGACCAGGACGAGGTTGTCCGGCGTGTCGCTCATCTCGAACTTCCTCGCGTCATGACGGCCGGGCTTCGTTGTAGCTCGCGGCGATCGAAGGACCCTAATACTCGATGCCCGCCTGCGCCTTCACGCCGGCGGCGAAATGATGCTTCGTCGGCTCGAACGTGGTCACGAGGTCGGCGGCTTCGAGCAGGCCGGCGGGCGCGTTGCGGCCGGTGACGACGACGTGCAGCATCGGCGGGCGGGCGGCGAGGCCGGCGAGGGTCTCGGCTTCGTCGAGATAGTCGTAGCGGAGCGCGATGTTGAGCTCGTCGAGCACGAGCAGGCCGAGCGCCGGGTCGTCGCGCAGTCGCAGGGCGCGCGACCAGGCGTCGCGGCAGGCGGCGATGTCGCGGCCGCGGTCCTGGGTCTCCCAGGTGAAGCCCTCGCCCATGGTGTGCCAGTCGACGCGCGCGCCGAACTCGAGCAGCGCGCAGCGCTCGGCGGTGTCCCAGCCGCCCTTGATGAACTGGACGATGCCGACGCGGCGGCCGGCGCCGAGCATGCGCAGCGCCAAGCCCATGGCGGCCGTGGTCTTGCCCTTGCCGCGGCCGGTATGGACCATCAGCAGGCCCTTCTCGACGGTCTTGGACGCGACCTCGCGGTCCTGTACCTGCTTGCGCCGCTCCATCCTGGCGCGGTGGCGGTCGGCCTCCGGGTCGATCATCGATGGTCTCCTGAGGCCGGGGATGGTGGGTTGGCCGGGATGTGCTAGGTTCACGGTTCGGGCTGATCGCCCGAGCCGGCGCTTTTCGGCCCAGGTTCCATTGTACGACCCGCTTCACGCGGTTACGCATCGGTGCATCGGTTGCAGAAAAGTCAAGAAAGCCCGCGACGTGCGGGATGCTGGAAGAGAAGGAGACTCCGATGTCTGTCGGAACAGTGAAGTGGTTCAACGCGACCAAGGGCTACGGCTTCATCCAGCCGGATGACGGGTCCAAGGACGTCTTCGTGCACATTTCGGCGGTCGAGCGTTCAGGGCTCGGCCAGCTGAACGAGGGCCAGAAGGTCAGCTTCGAGCTCGAGCGCGGCCAGCAAGGCAAGACGTCGGCCGTCAACCTGCAGGCGGTCTGATCGGGTCTGGCGGGGTCATCGACCCCGCCTTTCCTCTCGGATCGGTCGCTGCAGGAGCGGATGATGGCGTTCAAGCCGAACTACAACCATCAGAAGATGGAACGGGATCGGGCCAAGCAGGCCAAGAAGGAAGAGAAGCTGCGCGAGCGGCAGGAACGTCGACGCGCCGAGCTCGAGGGCGGCGAGACGCCGGCAGGAGAGGGGGCGCCAGCCGAGGACGTGACCGAGGGCAGCCCGTCTTGAAGGCCCGGTCGGCGAGTGCGGTGGTGATGTTCGACGTGACCTATGTGGACGGCACGGTGACCTCGCGCCGCAAGGTGGCGGGGGTCTCGCTCGGCGGGCTGGACGGCGACGAGCCGGCGCGGCACATCATCGCGCAACAGGATCGCGAGATCGGCGAGGCCTCGGGGCGGGTCCGGCCGGAGATCAGGTCGATCAGGCGCTCGAAGGTCTGACGGCGTCACTTGGGTCGCGGGCGGCCTTCGCCCTGCTGCTGGCTGCGGCCGCGGGGCGGGCGGATGCGGCCGGGCCGGCTGATTGCGGGACGTTGGTGGTGCCGGCCGGGGTTGGCCTGACCATCCCGGTGCCGGTCGACACGCTCCATCCGGTGCTGTCGACCGGCTCGCTGCTCGAGCGGCAGCTCTACAGCCTGCTGTATCGGCCGATGCTCTGGATCGACGCGCGGCACGAGATCGACTGGAACGAGAGCCTGGCCTCGTCGGTCGAGGTCGCGGACGGGGGCGCCACCTACCGCGTCACGCTCAAGCCCTGGAAGTGGTCGGACGGGGCGCCGGTCACCGCCGACGACGTGCTCTATTGCTGGGAGATGATCCGGGCGCTGGGCCCGCAATTCGCGAACTACCAGACCGGCGGCATCCCGCAGATGGTCCGCACCGTGACCGTCACCGGCCTGCATACGCTCGAGTTCCGCCTGACGCGCGCGGTCAACCCGGACTGGTTCGAGATCAGCGGACTTATCCTGCTCCATGCGCTGCCACGTCATGTCTGGGGGCATCTGAGCATCAGCCGGCAGCAGGGCCTGCAGAGCACGACGTCGTTCTACGACGTGGTCGACGGGCCGTTCCGGCTGGAACGGCTGGCGGTCGGGCGCTACGCGACCTTCCTGCCGAACCCGTCCTATGACGGACACCCTCCCTCCATCAGGCGTCTGGTGGTGACGTTCCTGCAAGGCGCCGATCCGCTGGCCGAATTGCAGGCGGGGCAGGTCGACATGGCGAACCTGCCGTTCTCGGTCTGGGACGCCGCCCGCACGCTGACCGGTTTCGACGCGGTCTCGATCGGGGCGCTCGCGGCCTACACGACGCTGCTGCCCAACCTCGCCAGCCCGGCCGCGCCGTTCCTGGCCGATGTGCGGGTCCGGCAGGCGATCGCGATGGCGATCGACCAGCGAGAGATCATCCGCGTGGTGTTCCACGGCAATTCGCTGCCCAACCCGGGCTTCGTGCCAGAGGCGCTGACCCGGTTCCTGTCGCCGGCGCTCCGATCGGGACACAGCCCGGTGGACTACGACCCGGCCAGGGCGGCCGCGCTGCTGCGGCAGGCGGGCTGGCTCGAAGGTCCTGACGGCGTGCGCCGGAAGGACGGCAAGCGTCTCGCGTTCGAGGTGCTGACCACCGCGGGTGCGGCGACCGGGCTGACGATGCTGCAGGTGATCAAGACGGACCTGGCGGCGATCGGGATCGACCTGCAGATCAAGGAGACCGAGTTCAACCAGCTGCTGGCGCGCATGGGCGGCCCGGCGAGCGGCTGGCAGGCGGCGTTCCTCTCCTTCTCGCAGCCAGGCTATCCGGACGGCACGCAATTCTTCCGGGGCGGCAGCACCAGCAACTACGAGCACTACGGCAGCAGGACGATGGACGGGCTGCTCGATGCGTCGATCGACGAGCCGGGCATGGCGGGATTGTTCGCGCTCGAGGACTACGTGGTCGAGCAGCAGCCGATGATCTTCCTGCCCGACGGGTTCGCGACCGTGCTGGTGCGGCCGGGGATCGAGGGCGTGCGGCAATTCATCAGCCCGAGCGGGACCTGGTCGCCGGAGCATCTGACGCTGTCGGGCGCGCTGGCATGCCATTGACCCGACTTGTCCGGACGGCGCTGCTCGGCTGCGTGCTCACGGCGCCAGCGTCCGGCGCGGCGACGGATTGCGGCACGGTGATCGTGCCGTCCGGCGTCGGGCTGGGCGAGCCGCAGCCGGTCACCACGTTCCAGCCGGTGCTCCTGACCGGGTCGATCTACGAGCAGCAGACTTTCCAGATGATGTATCGGCCGCTGATCTGGTCGAACGAGAAGCACGAGATCGACTGGAAGTCGGGGCTCGCGGCCTCGGTCGACGTCGAGGACGGCGGCGCCACGTTCGTGGTCACGCTGAAGCCCTATCCGTGGTCGGACGGCTCGCCGGTCACCGCCGACGACGTGCTGTATTGCTGGCAGCTCATCAAGTCGCTCGGCCGGACCTACGTCTTCCAGGGCACCGGCGGCATTCCGCAGCTGGTCCGCGACGTGAGCGTCAACGGCGCGCACCAGGTCGTGTTCCGGCTGACCAGGCCGGTCAATCCGCAATGGTTCGAGCAGTCGGGCCTTGGCCAGCTCTACGCGCTGCCGCGACAGAGCTGGGGGCATCTGACGATCGCGCAGCAGCAGACGAGGCAGACGGAGGTCTCGTTCTACGATGTCGTGGACGGCCCGTTCAGATTGTCCGAGTTGCGCCTCGGGCGTTACGCGGTGTTCGTGCCGAATCCGCTGTATGGCGGCCACAAGGCGACCATCAGGCGCCTGATCGTAAATTTCCTCCAGGGCACCGATCCGCTCGCGGCGCTGGTCGCGGGGCAGGTCGACATGGCGACGCTGCCGTTCACGGTCTGGGATGCGGCCCGCAAGCTGCCCGGCTTCAGGCAGGTGTCGATCGGACCGACGTCAGGGTATTTCGCCATCATTCCCAACCTGAACAACCCGACGGCGCCGTTCCTGGCCGATGTGCGGGTGCGCCAGGCGATCTCGATGGCGATCGACCAGAAGCGGATCATCGCCACGGTGGCGCATGGCGAATCCTTGCCGATCCGCGGCTTCGTGCCGTCGGCGCTCACCGACTATCTCGCGCCGGACATCAGGAACGGGCATCCGTCGTTGACCGACGATCCGGCGCGGGCGCGCGCCCTGCTCGACGCGGCAGGCTGGCGCACCGGTCCGGACGGGATGCGGACCAGGGAGGGCAAGCGGCTCGCGTTCGACATCCTGGTCACGGCCGGCGTCGCGGAACGACTGGAAACGCTCGAGCTGGTCGAAGCCGATCTCGCCGCGGTCGGGATCGCGGTGCAGATCAAGGAGGTGCAGTTCAACCAGCTGATCGCGCGCATGGTCGGACCCGCGACCGGCTGGGACGCGGTGTTCCTCGGCTGGTCGATGCCGGGCTACCCGGAAGGAACCCAGTTCTTCCAGACCGGCAGCACGTCGAACTACGAGGGCTACAGCAGTCCGGTGATGGACCGGCTGCTCCGGCAGTCGGTCGACGAGCCGGGGCTCGATGCGTTGTTCGAGGTCGAGGACCTGGTGATGTCGGAGCAGCCGATGATCTACCTGCCCGAAGGGTTCCATCAGGTGCTGGTCCGGCCGGGCATCGAAGGGGTTCGCGATTTCGTCAAGCCGAACGGAACCTGGTCGCCCGAATACCTGACCTTGAGCGGAGCGATGGCGTGCCCCTGAGCGGAGCGATCCTGTGCCCCTGAGCGGAGCGATCCTGTGCCAATGATCCGCACGCTCGGACGGCGGCTCGGGGCGTCGCTGCTGTCGCTGTTCATCCTGGTCAGCATCGCCTTCGTGCTGGTGCACCTGACGCCGGGCGGGCCGGCGTTCTCGATCCTGGGACTGAAGGCGACCGCGCAGTCGGTCGCCGCGGTCAACAAGGCGCTCGGGCTCGCCGTGCCGCTCTGGCAGCAGTACGGCATCTGGTGGTGGCACCTGCTGCACGGCGATCTCGGCTTCTCCTATCTGCTGCACCGGCCGGTGGGCGAACTGCTGCTGAGCTACGAGCGCAACACCATCGTGATGTACGGGCTCGCGATCCTGCTGAGTGCGGCGATGGCGATCGGGCTCGGGCTGGCGCACGGCGTGCTGTATCGGCGTCCGGCGGGGACGCTGCTGTCGCTGCTGGAACTGGCCCTGTACGCGATGCCGTCGTTCTTCCTCGGCGCGATCATGGTGCTGGTGTTCGCGACCGGGCTCGGCTGGCTGCCGCCGGGCGGGCTGGTCGACCTGCGGCTGGAGACGCCGACGATCGGTTCCTATCTGCGGCACCTGATCCTGCCGGTCAGCACGATCGCGCTGATCACGATGGCCGGACAGGCGCGATACTTCGCGCAGGCGGTGCACGAGGAGCTGGGGCGCGACTATGTGCGCACCGCGGTCTCGAAAGGCGCGCCGTTCCGGCGGGTGCTGCTCGGGCACGTGCTGCGCAACGCGCTGCGGCCCTTGGTGACGCTGCTCGGAATCTCGTTTCCCTACGTGTTCGCCGGCGGCGTCGTGGTCGAGACGGTGTTCTCCTATCCCGGTCTCGGCTGGCTGCTCTGGCGGTCGGCGCTGCTGCAGGACTATCCGGTGCTGATCGCGATCGTGCTGCTGATCGGCATCCTGACCATCATCGGCAACCTGCTCGCCGACCTGATCAACGGGCTGCTCGATCCGAGGGCGAGCTATGCCTAGGCTGCTGATCGGCCTGCTGCTGGCGTTCGTCGTGGTGCCGGGCAGCTTCCTCGGCGCCTGGCTCTACTCCGCCGACCCGTTCGCGCTGCATACGCAACTGCCGCTCGCATCGCCGTCGTGGGCGCATCCGCTCGGCACCGACGCGCTCGGCCGCGACCTGCTGGCGCGGCTGTTCTCGGGCGGCGTCGCCACGCTGCTGGTGAGCCTGCCGGCGACCGCGCTGACGTTCCTGCTCGGCGCCGCCTACGGACTGTGCTCCGGGCTCGGACCGCCCTGGCTCGACCAGGTGCTGATGCGGGTGCTGGACGCGATGCTGGCGCTGCCGTCGCTGATCGTGCTGATCTTCTTCGCCGCCCTGGTGACGCTGAACATCCCGAGCCTGATCCTGCTGCTCGGGTGCATCTCCTGGCCGTCGCTGGCGCGGCTGGTGCGCAACGAGACCATCGCGCAGCGCGACCGCGAGTTCGTGCTGGCGGCGCGGCAATCGGGCGGCGGCCGGTTCTATGTCGCGCGCGTGCACCTCGCGCGCGTGATGGCGCCGATCCTGGTGGTCAACGCGACGCTGCTGACCGGCGAGATGATCGTGGTGCTGTCGGCGCTGAGCTTCCTGGGATTGGGGGTGCAGCCGCCGCAGACCAGCTGGGGCGGCCTGCTGGAGAACGGGCTGTCGCTGATCGCACTCAAGCCCTGGTGGCTGATCCTGCCGCCCGGATTGATGATCTTCGCCGCCCTGTTCTCGACCTCGCTGATCGGCGAGGCGCTGCTGGCGCGTCGTGTTGGCACGCGATGAGTGCGCGTGTGGGCACGCGATGAGTGCGCGTGTGGGCACGCGATGAGCCCGCTTGTGGGCACGCGATGAGCGCGCTGCGGCTCGAGCGCGTGTCGGTCGCGATCGGCGGCATGCGCCTGCTCGACGAGCTCGACCTCGCGGTCGAGCGCGGCGAGTTCCTCGCACTCGTGGGCGAATCCGGCTCGGGCAAGACGATCGCGGCGCTGTCGGTGACGCGTCAGTTGCCGCCCGGCGCCGCGCTGTCCGGGCGCGTGATGGTCGACGGGACCGACGTGCTGACGCTCGACGGGCCGGCGCTGCGCCAGGTGCGCGGCGGCGCGGTCGGCATGGTGTTCCAGAACCCGCTGTCGGCGCTGAACCCGTCGCACACGGTGGGCGCGCAGATCGCCGAGGCGGTGCGGCTGCATCGTCCCGTCTCGCGGGCGGGGGCGCGGGCGCGCGCGCTCGACCTGATGCGCGAGGTGGGGATCCCCGACCCGGAGAGGCGCATCGACGACCACCCGCACCGGTTCTCGGGGGGACAGCGGCAGCGGGTGATGATCGCGATCGCGCTCGCCGCCGAACCGCGACTGCTGATCGCCGA
>CAXTUK010000096.1:3575-8275 GCA_964247395.1 uncultured Acetobacteraceae bacterium | reverse complement strand
CGATCACATCATTCTCGCCTTCTCGTTGCCGAGGATCCAGATCGTTCCGCCCACCATCAGGAGCACGATCAGGGACGAGAACAGGATCAGCTGCAGATCGTCCCGCTTGGACTTCGAGAGATCGATGTGCAGGAAGAACCGGATATGCGCCGGGATCTGGATGACCGCGCAGACCGCGATGATGACGAAGTCCGTCATCGGGGAACATCTCCCGAATGCGACCGCGCAGAACGGGATCGCGGTCAGCACCAGCGCGATGACCAGACCGGTCACGTAGGAGCGCAGGTCGGAGCGATAGTCGCTGTCGGCCGCGGTCATGCAAGCCCCCTCAGATAGACGAACGAGAAGATGCCAACCCAGACGATATCGAGGAAGTGCCAGAACAGTCCCAATCGCAGCAGGCGAAGCTTGACCGGCGTCGTCAGGCCGAACATCAGGATCTGAACGATCATCACTCCGATCCAGAGACACCCGAACGTCACGTGCGTGCCATGCGTCGCGATCAGCAACCAGGCACTCGAGAGGAAGCCGCTGCGCTCGGGCGATCCGCCCTTGCCGAGCATCGAAAAAAAGTCGTGTATCTCGAAGCCGAGAAAGATGAAGGCCAGCAGCAGGGTGACGGCGAGCCAAGAGACGACGGCTGACCGCCGCCTTCCATGCTTCATCGCGACCGACGCCATGCCGAACGTGAAGCTGCTCAGCAACAGGCAGGCGGTCTCGATGCCGGCGCTCTTGATGTCGAAAAGCATGCGACCGGTCGGGCCGCCGGCGGTCGCATCGATCATCGCCGCGAAAGTGGCGAAGATGACCGCGAACAGCACCAAGTCGCTCATCAGGAAGACCCAGAAGCCGAAGACGACCTCCTCCGCGGCTTCATGGGCCTCCGGGTGCGCCGGGCCGAGATTGAGGCCCGGGTGCTTCAGTTCGCTGGCGCTCATGCCGCCTGCACCTCCGCGAGACCGTCATTGGTCGCGTCGACCTCGTCGTCACGGGA
Source organism: uncultured Acetobacteraceae bacterium (assembly GCA_964247395.1). GTDB lineage: Bacteria > Pseudomonadota > Alphaproteobacteria > Acetobacterales > Acetobacteraceae > CAXTPV01. The sequence goes on along the minus strand of CAXTUK010000096.1, from coordinate 7,281 downwards.
GACCGGGGCCGTCCGTCGAACGATGGCGAGCCATGCCAGCTCCTGACGTCTGACCTCGTCGGCCGGGATGACGCGCCTGGTTTCGCTTACGAAGCTGCGCCCGATGACCGCGCCGATGTCGACAAGCAGGCCCAGGATGACGAGCCACCAGATATGCCAGACGAGAGCGAACGCGATGGCGGCGGACGCAACGCCGATGACCGGGCCAAGGGCGGAACTCTTCGGGATCAGGATGTCGAAATAGCGCGGTTCGGCGCGATAGGCGTCGTCGCGCATCTTGGAGGTCCACCACGGGTCGATGCCGTCGACGGTCGGGATGACGGCGAAATTGTATTCGGGTGCAGGCGCACGGATCGACCATTCGAGCGTGCGCCCGTTCCAGGGGTCGCCGACCGGAACGGCGTACTGCTCGCGCCGTCTGATGCTGATGAAGAGCTGCAGCGCCATTGCACCGATGCCGGCCATGACGACGAGAGCGCCGACTTCCGCCACGATCGTGTAGGGCTGATAGGCGGGATTGAAATACTCCACCTCGCGGCGCGGCATGCCGAGAAGCCCCAGCCCGTAGAGCGGGAAGAAGGCGAGCACGAAGCCGATCGCCCAGCAGCCGGCGGCGATCCGCCCCCAGGCCTCGTTGAGGCGGAAGCCGAACGCCTTGGGAAACCAGTAGTGATAGGAGGCCAGCATGCCGAACAGCGTCCCCGGAATCAGGACGTTGTGGAAGTGTGCCACGAGGAAGAGCGAGTTGTGGACCTCGTAGTCGATGCCGGGATTGGCGAGCACGATGCCGGAGGTGCCGCCGATCGTGAACAGGACGATGAAGGCGATCGCGTAGATCATCGGCACCTGGAAGCGGATCCGTCCCTGGAACATCGTCAGGATCCAGTCGAAGATCTTCACCCCGGTCGGGATGCCGATCAGCATCGTCGACACGCCGTAGAAGGCGTTCACGACGCCGCTCTGACCCATGGTGAAGAAATGGTGCAACCAGACGGTGAACGACAGCACCGAGATGCACATCGTCGCCAGGACCAGCGAGATATAGCCGTAGAGTCGTTTGCCGGCGAAGTTGGCCACCACCTCGGAATAGACGCCGAAGGCTGGCAGGATGAGGATGTAGACCTCCGGATGGCCGAAAAGCCAGAACAGGTTGACGAAGTTCATCATGTCGCCGCCGAACTCGTTGGTGAAGAAGTGCATGTCGAGATAGCGGTCCATCGCCAGCATGGTGGTGGCGGCCGTCAGCGGCGGCATGGCGAAGATCATGAGGATGCTGGTGCAAAGCGCCGTCCAGGTGAACAGCGGCATACGGAACAGCTTCATGCCCGGACAGCGCTTCTTGTAGATGGTGACGGCGAAGTTGATGCCGGTCAGCGTCGTCGAGAGGCCGCTCAGGGTCACCGCCCAGATCCAGTAGTCGGGACCGACGCCCGGCTGAAAGGCGGTCTCGGTGTAGGGCGGGTAGCCGGTCCAGCCGCCGGTCGAGAACTTGCCGAGGCAGAGCGAGGCCGTCATCAGCGAGGCGCCACCGAAGGTCATGCCGAGACTGACCGAGTTCATCACCGGAAAGGAGACGTCACGGGCCCCGATCTGCAGCGGCATGACATAGTTGATGACGCCGATCAGGAACGGCATGCCCATGAAGAACACCATGATGGTGCCATGGGTGGTGAAGAGCTGCGAGAAATGATCGGGCGGCAGATAGCCGGGAGAGTCGTAGGCCACGGCCTGCTGCAGCCGCATCATGTTGGCCTCGATCACGGCGCGTAGCAGCATGACGAGGGCGATGACGATGTACATGATGCCGATCTTCTTGTGATCGACGGAGGTGAACCACTCGGTCCACAGGTATTTCCATTTGCCGAACCAAGTGATCAGGCCGACGAGGCCGACGAAACCGACCACGACCATGCCGGCAGCGGCCGTTGCGATCAGGCTGTAGCTGAAGGGAAACGCGCTGTACGAGAGCTTCCCGAGGAAGATGTGCCACCAGTTCATCGCCTGCGTCGCTCCTCGATCATGTCGGCGGCTGCATCGCGGCCGTGCCGCCGTATTTCGCCACGATGGACTTGAAGAGGTGGGGGGGCACCGACGAGAAATAGAGCGAGTGCGCGGACCCGGACGTTACGTTCAGCTCCTGCCGCGCCTCGTCGGTGGTGCTGTCCTCGTAGAGGACATCGTAGGTGGCTCGATCCAGCTTGACCGGAGAGGACTTCACCTGCGCCACCCAGCCGCGAAAGTCGGCCGGCGTCATCGCCAGAGCACTAAATCGCTCCCGCTGGAAGCCCATCCCGTTGAACTGCGTATTTTCGCCAACGAAGTCTCCGACCGTCGACGCCTCCAGGTTGAGCCTCGTGATCATCCCGCACATGGCGTAGATCTGGCTTCCGAGCGTCGGGATCAGGAAGGACTGCATGGTCCGATCGCTCGTGAGGTGGAACTCGACGTCCTGCCCGACCGGTATCGCCATCGTGCCGATCGTGGCGATCCCCTGATCCGGATAGATGAACAGCCATTTCCAGTTCAGCGCCACGACATCGACGCGCAGCCTCGGTCCCTTTCCCGGCAGCCCGTTATAGGGATCGAACCTGACCTCCGGCGTGAAGACGTACCAGCTCAGGACGCCGACGATGACGAAGGGGACGCCCCAGACGAGGAACTCGAGCGGCCACCAGAAGCTCCAGTTGGGCCTGTAGGCCGCCTTCGAACTCCCGTACCGGTAGCGCCAGGCGAACCACGGTGTGAGCACGAGCGCCGGCACGACGACGATGGCTATGAAGCCGAGGGTCTCGAGGAACCAGCGCCGTTGCTCGCTCGCGACCACCCCGTGCGGAGCGAGGAACGAGGAGCCGTGCGTGCTGCAGCCGGTCAGGACGAGCGCGCAGAGCGAAACGACGATGAACGCCGCCCGGCGATGCGGTTGGAACTGCGCCATCATCGTCGATCGCTCCTCGTTGCGGACATGCTCACAGCGGCAGGACTTTCCGCAGGCCGCCGGCCTTGGCCTGGGTGACGCGACCGGAGAGGATGTCCGACACGCGCACCTGCTTGCCGTAGTAGCTTCGGTCCTGGCCCAGGTCCTGCGTCAGCGTGGCACCCTCGATCGAGGCGCCCGCGAACGCAGCTGTCGGGTCCGACCATAACTCGATGTCGCCGGCGCCGAGAGGCGAGCCGTTCCTGGCCACGTAACCGACAATTGTCAGGCCGGCGTCCTCGTCGATTGTGACTCTCTTCACCTTCGTGAAGGTGCCAACGGCCTTGCTCGTCATCAGCAGCATTGCGGCAGGCCCCGCCTGTCTGCCGGCCTGGGCGCCGATCGAGATCGAGTTCACCGTCACGAAGGCAGGTCCGCTCCAGGAGCCGTCATTGTCGTGCTTGAGAAGCACACCCTGGGCACCTGTGCCGCCAGCCGTGAAAGCCTCCTTGCCCAACTTGGGGATGAGGAAGATCGCCTTGGCATCGCCGAGCTTGGAGTCGTATCGTTTGTCCGACTTGATCTTCAGGACTGTCTCGGTGGCCGCGTCCACCAGTGCCTGCGCCGTCTGCGACGTGCCGGTCTCAGCGAGACCGGGCGTGACCGTGGCGATGCCACACAACCACGCCGCGGCTGCGACAGCCTGGGAAGCCTGCCCTGCTCGCACTGGCGGGGCCGATCGCCCGGTCTTCGGGCGGAGCCGACGTGCGGTGAGGTGGCTCACTCGACGCC
>CAXTUK010000096.1:0-3526 GCA_964247395.1 uncultured Acetobacteraceae bacterium | reverse complement strand
AAGCGGAGCGAGGCGGTCCCCCCGGCAACGCGCAGCTCGTGCAGCGTCAGCCCGTCGACGCCGTCGGGAAGCAGCGGCCGGCGCACGTGCAGCCGGCGGGCGAAGCCGTCGGCATGCAGGCCGAGCAGTTCGGTCAGCATGAACGGCAGGGCGGCAGCCGACCAGGCCTGCAAAGGATCGGCGCGCGGGGTGTGGACCGGGCCGTCGCCGGGCTGGCGCTGGGTGCCGGCGATGAACTCCGGCAGACGTCCGCGGCGAAAACCGTTCGCCGCGTCCAGCGTCGCCGCCATCACCCGCAGCGCTGCCGCATCCTGCCCGTAGCGTCGCAGGCCGGAGACGATCAGCGCATTGTCGAACGCCCAGACGCTGCCCTGCTGATAGGCGAGCGGGTCGAAGGCGGCGTGGTCGGCCGACAGCGTACGCACGCCCCAGCCGGAGAACATGTCCGGCCGCAGGACGCGGCTGGCGACCGAGGCGGCGCGCTCCTGGGTCGTGATGCCGGTCCACAATACCTGGGCGGCGTTGGAGGTGACGGACGTGACCTGAACTCCGCCCCGCTCCAGCGCCAGGCAGTAGCAGCCCTCGGACGGCATCCAGAAATCTTGCTCGAACCGCTCGCGAAGTGCCGCCGCCCTGCCTTCCAGCTCCGCCGCACGCCCGGTCTCGCCGAACCGATGCAGCAGTGCCGCGACCATCGCCATCGCCTGGAAGGCGTAACCCTGCACTTCGACCAGTGCGAGCGGCGGCACCGGATAGGCGCCATCCCGACGCAGCACGCCGGTTCCGGAGTCGCGCCAGCTCTGGTTGACCGGCTGATCGCCCTCCGCCAGCCCGTGATAGGTGACATAGCCGTTGCCGTCGCGCAGCTTGCGATCGAGCCAGCCCAGCGCCGCATCGACGTTGGGGCGCAACTCCCGGAACAATCCGGCGTCGCCGGTCCATTCGACGTGCCGCGCGATGGCGATGAGGAACAGCAGCGTCGAGTCGACCGCGGCGTAGCTCGGCGTCTGCGTCGCCTCGTGCAGGCGTGCGAGCTCGCCGACGCGCAGCTCGTGCAGGATCTTGCCGGGTTCTTCGCGGGTCTTGTCATCGTCGCGCTTGCCCTGCCAGTGCGCCAGGGCGCGGATGGTGCGGGCGCCGAGATCGGGATTGAACGCGAGGCACTGGATGGTCGGCAGCAGACTGTCGCGGCCGAACAGTCCCACGAACCAAGGCATTCCGGCCGCGGTGAAGCGATGCTCGCCGCGGCGCACCTCGAGCAGGGCGACATCCGACAAAGAGCGGGCCAGCACATCGCCGAAACCCTTGCTCGGCGTCTCCAGGCGCGCGTAGCCGTCGAGCAGACGGTCGGAGGCCGACTGCCTGGCCGCGCGAATGGCGACCGGGTCGCGCCGCGGCCGGACCGACGGCGCGCGATCCCCGATCGGGCTCTCGTCCACCTGGCAGGTGACGATCAGATCCTGGCTGGCGCGCGCAGGCAGGGAGATCTCGAAATGAGCCGTGGTCTGCTCGGTGGACCGCGGCGCGACCACGGACGGCAGGGAGAAATCCACCAGCAGGGTGCGGCGCAGATCGTCCGCCCCCTCGTAGCAGAACCGCAGCACCGATCCGTCCCACTCCGGAGCCTCAAGCTGCCCGCGCTTGCCCGCAGGCGCGCCGCGCAGCACGAACATGCTCTCGAACGCGGCGTAGAAGGCGAGCGAGAGCGACAGGGCGACATGATCGTCGGAGAAATTGCGGATGGTGATCGTGTCGACGAACGTCGGCCCATCGTCCAGGACCAGCAGGGTGCGGCGCAGGCCGAGCTTGTGATCGGCGATGGGACGACCGTTGGCGGCCGAGAGCCTGCTGTTCGTCAACTCGATCTGGGCCGCGATGCCTTCCGCGTCGGACGCCATCAGCAGCATCGGCTCGGTGCCCTGCAGGCGCAGCCCGTAGCCGCCGAGATAGCAGGTGTCGCGGTAGAACAGCCCGAAGCCCGGGATCTCCCGCTTGATGTCGCCGTCCTCCCGCGTCAGGAGCACCAGGTCGTTCGCCTTGAGCAGCAGCGGCTGACGGATATCGATCGAGAGCGGGCGATCTGCCATGATGCAAGTCCTAGACGCGCACGTCGTGGACATGCGGAAACGAGCACTGGATCGGCTCGAGCCTGTCCGCGACCGCGGCGAATAACGCACCCTCCGCGCCGTCCTTGATCCCGCCTTCGAAGACGGCGACACGTATCAGCATGACTGTTCTCCTCTCTGCCCGGTGAGCGGGGTGATCGCCGCTCAGGCGTTCAATCGTCCCTTGAGATGATCTGCGACACGCAGCGCGTTGGCGATGATGGTGAGCGTCGGGTTGACCGCCCCGATCGACGGGAAGAAGCTCGCGTCGGCGACATAGAGGTTGTCGACCTCGTGGGATCGGCAGTCGAGATCGAGCACCGACAATGCTGGATCGGTCCCGAACCGGCAGGTGCCGGCCTGGTGCGCGGTGCCGTTGATCGGGATGTTCTTGCCGAGATAGAGGCTCCGGTCGATCAATTTCGGCCACGCGCCGATCGGCCCGAGCAATCCTTCGAGCTTGTGCTTGAGACGCTTGGCCGCCTCCTGATCCGCCTCCTCGATCGACAGTACCACCTTGTCGCCGTCATAGAGGATCCGGTTGTCCGGCCGCGGCAGATCCTCGCTCTGCAGCCAGAAATCCATCGAGTGCTCGGCCATCTTGGTGAACGGCCATTCTGGCAGGAACGACAGGAAGCCGGGGAGCTCCTCGCCGCGTATCTGGTCGCCGTGCGAGGTGGCGCACATCTGGATCAGCCCCATCGGATAGTCCCAGCTCGCATCGCCGAAGTAGAAGTCGCTGCAGGCGAGCGTCTTCTGGAACACCGTGTGGTTGGGTTCCTTCAGCACGGCCATCACCACGCTCATGTCGTGGCGCATGTAGTTCCGGCCGACCTGGTTCGAACCGTTGGCAAGACCCGTCGGGTGCGCGTCGCTCGCCGAGCGCAGCAGCAGCAGCGCCGAGCTCAGCGCGCCACAGGCGACGACGACGATATCGGCCGAATAGACCTCGTTCCGGCCGCCGCGACGCACATGCACACCCGTCACGCTTCGCCCGGACGGATCGGTCTCCAGCCGCTCGACGAAGGCGTTGGTCAGCAGCGTGAAGTTCGGATGCGCCGCGATCGTCGGGTCCACGCAGATCACCTGCGCGTCCGCCTTGGCGTTGATCGCGCACGGAAAGCCGTCGAACGCGTCGCAGCGGATGCAAGGACTGGTGGGCGTCGGCCTGCCGTCGCGCTCGTCGAGCAGGATGCCGAGCGGCAGATGGAACGGATGCAGGCCCTCTCTCTCGAGAACCGAGCTCAGCTGCTGGATGCGCTGCTCGTGCGAGACCGGCGGATAGGCGTAGGGCTTGCTGGACCAGGGTTCGTTTGGATCCTCGCCGCGCCTGCCATGCACATGGAACAGCTCCTCGGCCTGACAATAGTAGGGCTCGAACACGTCGTAGCCGAGCGGCCAGGCCGGCGACACGCCGTCGG
>CAXTUK010000095.1:0-8316 GCA_964247395.1 uncultured Acetobacteraceae bacterium | reverse complement strand
GGCCGGCATAGGAAGCCGTCGGTGAGCGGCGCGCCCCGATCAGCGCATCGGCCTGCCGCTCGACGCGATGGCGTCGAATTGCGCCGGACTCGGATTGGCACTCCTGCGGGCTACGATCGAGGGCGACGCGGCGCGGCGATCGGTGATCGAGGACCGGATCCGCTTCTCCGACTGCGATCCGGGGTGGGCCGATGTGATCGGGGACTATGTCCGCCGGTTCCTGCCCGACGGGCGGGCCAGGCCGATCCCGTATCGGCGTTGGCAGCGGCTGGATGATTTCGTGGTCGCCGCGCCGGCGGCTTCGCTCCGGATCGGGCTGCTGTCGGACTGGGGCACCGGGACGGCGGAGGCGCGCAGCGTCGCGGCGCTGCTCGCGGAACAGCGACCGGACATCGTGATCCATCTCGGCGACATCTACTATGCCGGGACGGCGGAGGAGTGCGACGCGCACTTCCTGGCGCCGCTCCGTGCCGCGATGCCGGGCGTGCGGGTGTTCACGCTGTGCGGCAATCACGACGTCTATAGCGGAGGCAAGGGCTATTACGGGCTGCTCGACCGGATCGGCCAGCCGGCCTCCTGTTTCTGCCTCCGGTCGCCGGACCGGTCGTGGCAGATCCTCGCCGCCGACACGGGGCTGAACGATCGCGACCCGTTCGATCTCACGACCGCGCTGACCCGCATCGATCCGCGCGAGGAGGAGTGGCACCTCGACAAGCTCCGGGGATTTCCGGGCCGCACGATCCTTCTCACCCATCATCAGCCCTTCTCGGCGTTCGCGCAGATCGGCCCGCTGTCGCGGCACGATCCGGTGAACCCGAACCTGATGGCGACGTATGCGCGCCTGGCGTCGGCGGGCCGGGTCGACGCCTGGTTCTGGGGGCACGAGCACAGCCTGCGGGTCTATGCGCCGTTCCGGGGTGTCGCCCGCGGGCGGAATGTCGGCCATGGCGCGATCCCGGTGGCTTCGAGGGTGACCGGGGGCTCGGCACCGCTTGCCGGCCTGATCGACCCGCCTGTCGTGGCCTCAGATGTACGGCTTGACGTCGTCAAGGGGGCCTACACGCACGGCTTCACGATGCTCGATCTCGGGGCCGGCGCGCTGGAAGCATCCTACTGGGCGATCACCCGTCCGGCCGGTCCGATCCACCGGGAGAAGATCGTTCCTGTTGTCGGCGAAGCTTGAGCGGCGTTGGGCGGTGATTGCGGGGCGGTTCGAGTGCCGAAGTCAGAAATGTTGCGGGGATGCGAACAAGTTCAGGCAGTTTTTGTGAGCCGAGGATCGTAGAGCCATTTGCGCAACTTGGCGGCGGTGATGCGGTTGCTGTCGTGATGCCTTGGATTGATCAGGACGTTGGATTTGTCCAGGACGATCACCGACTGAACTCTCAAGAGTGCGGATGCGCCTGACTTGATCCAGTCCTTGCCGAAGAGGATACTTACACGAGCCGCGGGCTCCGCGTCCCATCCGACCGGCAAGGAAGCGGGAATGCTGGTCTGCGCCTTGGCCCAGATGCCGTCAGGGATCGTCACGGCAACAAGGTAGCTAGATCCACGAACAGGCGCTTCGCCTCCGATGCCGGGATGCCTTTCTTGATCACGAGGATCCGTTCGAGCGGCGACGCGCGATACACCGTCAGATAGGAAAGCTTCGAGGCCGTGTGCTTGGCAGCCGCACTGGGCGCGACGGGCCCGGCTTCGATCGAGGGTCTGCGATGAGCCATCGATATCGCTCCTTTGACCATGTCATATGCTTCAACGAGCAGGTATGCAGATTGGCGGTCATGTCGGTATTGTGCGAGCTCATCAGCCATGATGCGGCGTTTGGGCCTGGGCCTCCAATCCCGCGATCAGCGACGCACCCTTCACGACCTGCATGGAGGTGGCCTGGGTCTCTTCGGCAGTGATCGGCTCCGCCCGGCCGCCGAGGCAGCGCGCCAGGAAACTTTCGGCGACGGCGGTGAAGGCCAGGTTGTTCTCCGGGCGGACAAAGCCGTGTCCCTCGTCGGGGAACAGCAGGTAGGTGACCGGGACGCGGTTGGCCTCCATCGCGGCCACCATCTGGTCGGCCTCGGCCTGCTTGACGCGAGGGTCGTTGGCGCCCTGCGCGATCAGCAGCGGCCTCTCGATGGAAGCTGCGCGATGCAGGGGCGAGCTCTCCCGCAGCACGGCCCGGCCCTCGTCGGTGTCGGGGTCGCCGAGCGCCTTGATCAGCGTCGCGCGAAAGCCGGCCCAGTAGGGCGGAACGGTCGCGAGCAGCGTCTCGAGGTTGGACGGGCCGACGACGTCGACGCCGCACGCGTAGAGCGTCGGGTTTCGCGTCATGCCCGCGAGCACCGCATAGCCCCCGTAACTGACGCCCATGATGGCGACGCGCCGCGGGTCGGCGAAACCTTCGCCGACCGCCCAGGCGACGGCGTCCCGCAGGTCGTCGTCCATCCGCTTGCCCCACTCGCGGTCGCCTGCATTGACGAAACGCTTGCCGAAGCCGGTCGAGGATCGGAAGTTGACGCTCAGAACGCCATAGCCGCGGTTGGCCAGCCATTGGTGGGTGGGGTCGTAGCCGAAGGTGTCGCGCGCCCACGGGCCGCCGTGCACCAGCAGGACCAGCGGCACGGTCGCCGGCGCAGCTTGGTCGGGCAAGGTCAGGTAGGAGACCAGCGGGAGGCCGTCGCGCGCTTCGATGGTCACCGGCCGCATCGGCGCCAGCTTGGCACCCGCCAGCGCCGGCCGCGTCTCGTACAGCACACGCAAGCTGCGCGCTTCGCGATCGTAGAGATAGGCGATGCCGGGCCGCGTGTCGGACCCTGAACTCACGATCCAGCGTTTGTCGTCCTCGGTGCGGCTCAGCAAGTGCCAGTCGCCGATGCCCGCTGCGGCGAGGAGGTCGAGATCCGGCCGCAGGCGCGGGTCGAGAGCCATGTAGCTGACACGCTCGACAGTCACCGCGCAGGCGAGCGGCGCATGGGTGTCCTGGTCCGTCAGGACCGCGCCGATGTCAGCCCGCGGATGCTCGGCCAGCGTTTCGGTCTCGCCGGTGACGAGATCGATCCGCGTGAGAGCCGCCGTATTCCGCGACCGGCTGTCGCGCATGTAGAGCATCGTGCCGTCCGAGCTCAGATGGCTCGGGGCGGTGACGAGCGCGTCCTCCGCCGGGATCCGGAACCAGTCTTCCCAGCCGCCGTCCGGGGTCGGACGCAGCACGTCCTGGCCGCCATCTTGCGTCGGCCGGAACGCCAGGCGCGGCACGAAATCGTCGTCGGCGAGGAAGCCCGCGTAGCCCGAGTTCTCGGCGACCAGGATCATGGCGCCGGTCGCGATGTCGATCCTGAACAGGTCGGGATAGCTCGGGTCGCGCTGGTTGAGGGTGACGAGCACCTCGCCGCGGCGGCGGCGGCTGAGGCCACCAGGCTCCGCACGCACGCCTTTCGGTGTCAGCGCCCTGATGCCGCCGGTCCGAAGGTCCACGGCGTGAAGACGCCAGTTTTCATCGCCGTCGTCGTCCTGGAGAAACAGGAGATGACGCGTCTCGTAGGCCCAGAAGTAGATCCGGACGCCTCGTCCGGTATCGCGCGTGACAGGCCGGGCGTCATCGGGCTCGGCGAGCGGTGCGACCCACACGTTCAGGACACCGTCGAGCGGTGCGACCCAGGCCAGCGTCGAACCGTCCGGGCTGATGGTGCCCGCGAACCGGCTGGGGTTCCCGAAGAGATCGGCGCGAGGGATCAAGGGGTCGGGCATGAACTTCCCGCGAAGTGGTCAAGCGGGATGCGAGGTTAGAGAATGCGGCTGCTCAGGGAAACCGCGACCAGCATCGCAGCCAGGGCCAGGAAGGCTGTCGGGAGGTTCGTCAGATGCGCGACGAACCCGATGCCGGCGGGACCCGCGAGAATGCCGCCGTAGCCGAGCGTGGTGATCGCCGGGACCGCGACGTGTTCGGGCATCACGCTCTGCCGTCCCGCGGCACTGAACAGGACCGGAACGATGTTGGCGCAGCCGACGCCGACGATGGCGTAGCCGATGAGGGCGATCTGCCAGGACGGGATCGCGGTCGCGATGAGGAAGCCGGAGGCGGCGCACAGGCCGCCGGTCAGGACCACCCGCTTCGGGCCGAGCCCGCGAACGATGCGGTCGCCGGCAAGCCGGCCGATCGTCATGGTGGCCGCGAACGCGGCGTAGCCGAGGCCGGCATAGGAAGCGGCCATGTGCCTGACCGAGGTCAGGAAGACGGCGCTCCAGTCGAGGACCGCACCCTCGGCCAAGAACAGAACGAAGCACAGCATGCCGATCAACAGGACGATGCCGTGCGGGATCGCGAAGGCCGGCCCCCCGCTCCGGGCGCCGTACGGCAGGAGATGCGACGCCGAGACGGCGAGCGTCGCGACGATGCCGAGCGACACGCACGACGCCGCACCCAGGAGAGAGGCGCCGGAGCTCAGCAGGGCCGCCATGCCGCCGGCGCCGGCGATGCCGCCGAGGCTGAACAGGCCATGGAAGCCGGACATCATCGAGCGTCCGCTGGCGCGCTCGACGATGATGGCCTGGATGTTGATCGCGACGTCCATCGCACCGATGCCGGCGCCGAACAGCATCAGGATCAGGACGAGCAGCGGAAGCGGGGAGACGGTCGCGAGCAGGGGCAGCGTCGCTGCGATCAGGAGGGAGGCGGCGACCATGACGCGCCGGCAGCCGAACCTGGCGGCGAGCGCGCCGGAAATCGGCATGGTGACGATCGAGCCGATACCGAGGCACAGCAGGAGCAGGCCCAGCGCGCCGTCGCTCACGCCGGCGCGGATCTTCGCGAACGGCACGAGAGCGGCCCAGGCGGAGTTGCCGAATCCGGTGAGGAAGAAGACGGCGCGGGTGGCGTGTTGTTCGGCGGCCGCCGGAAGGCGCATGGAGTGCGACATTTGCGGGTCTGGGGCCGCCGGCCCCAGCGGGGCTTGCGGCGGAGCCCCGATCGGATCAGCGCTCGACCGCGAGCCCGGACGCGGTCTCGACGATGTCGCGCTCCGACAGGTGCACGTAGTCGAGCAGGTCGTCGGGTGAGCGGCCGCTCTTCGGGAACCTGCCGACGACCATGATCTGCACGCGCGGCGATGCGGTGGCGCGCGCCGCGGCTTCCGCGAGTTCGCTGCCGATGCCGCCGGCGTAGTTGTCCTCGACGGTCAGGATCACGCCGCCCTGCTCGCGCGCGAGCTGCAGGACGGGGCCGGTCTCCATCGGCAGGGCGTAGGCGTCGACGACCGAGACGGCGACGCCGCGTGCCTCGAGCGCGTCGGCGGCCTTGAGGCAGGTGTGCACGAGGTAGCCGCTGGCCGCGAGGACAACGCCGCCGGCCCCCTGCCCCGCCATGCGCAACAGCTTGTGGCCGCCGAACGGGAACTGGTCTTCCTCCTTGTAGAGGACGGCGAGGTCGCCGCGAACCGCGCGCAGGTAGCAGGCGCCGTCGTGATCGGCCATCGACAGGACCAGCTTGTAGGCGCTGAGGGCGTCGCTCGGGGTGAGCACGATCATCGCCGGGCCGCCGCGATGATCGCGCACGTGGGCAAAGGCGCGCATGAAGGCGACGTCGGCGAGCGCCATCTGGCTCGGGCCGTCGGAGGCGATGGTGACGCCGATATGGGTCCCGACCAGCTTGAGGTTGGCGCCGCCGATCAACGCCATCTCGAGCTGGTCGTAGGCGCGCACGAGGAACTTGCCGAACGAGCTGACGAACGGGACCTTGCCGCCGGCCGACAGCCCGGCGGCGGCGGAGACCAGGTTCGGCTCGGCGATGCGGCGCTCGAAGAGGCGATCGGGATAGGCCTTGGCGAAATCCGGGGCGGAGGTGGAGTTCTTGACGTCGCCGTCGAGCGACACGACGGCGGGGTTGGCGGCGCCGAGCGCGTGCAGCGCGATCCCGAAGCCGCGGCGAGGCGACAGCACGCCCTTCTCGTCGATCGAGGCCTGCGCCTTCTTGTCGGCGGCGAGCGCGTCGGTGAAGCGGTCCGGCGTTCGCGTCGGCGGGGCGTCCCTGCGGGTCCGCGACGGTGGGCGGATCTGGCGTGCGTCGTCGGCGGCGACACGATCGGCGCCGAGCGCGCGGGCCTTGCCGTCGAGTGCTGCGATCACCTCGTCGAGCTGGTCCTGGGTGACCGCGGTGCCGTGATGGCCCATGCCGCCCAGGCTGGGCACGCCCCAGCCCTTGACGGTCCGGGCGACGATGCAGAGCGGGCGATCGGCGTCGCGGCGGGCGGGGGCGGCGCGGGTAGCCGCCCGCGCGGGACCGGCGCGGGTGGGGGCCTGGCCGGCGCCGCGCCGGTCGAGGGCGGCGCGGATCTCCGCCGGCGCGTGACCGTCGATCGTGTCGACATGCCAGCCGAAGGCCTCCGCCTTGCGCGCCAGCGTCTCGGCCGACTGCGCGCCGGAGACGAAGTCGCTCTGGCCCAGCGTGTTGCAGTTGAAGATGGCGACGACGTTGCGAAGCTCCTGGTCGGCGACGAAATCCATCGCCTCCCAGATCTGGCCCTCGCGCGATTCGCCGTCGCCGATCAGGCAGTAGATACGCCGGTCGCTGCCGTCGAGGCGCGCGGCGACGCCGAGGCCGGCCGCGATGGAGAGGCCCTGGCCGAGCGAGCCGGTGGCGGCGTCGAAGAACGGGAAGCCGGCGCGCGGATTGGGATGGCCGTCGATCGGGCTGCCGATCTCGCGCAGCGTGTTCAGGTCGTCCACCGTCATCGGCCGCGGCCCGTCGTTGGGCGAGAACGTCACGCCGAGGTCGGCGCAGGCGCCGTAGACGATCGGAACCGCGTGACCCTCCGACAGCACCAGGCAGTCGGAATCGGGATCGTCCGGTTTCGCCGGGTCCCAGCGCATGACCTCGTACATCAGCATCGTGGTCAGGTGGGCGAGCGAGAGCGCGGTGGTCGGATGGCCGGTCTTGGCGGCGGTGGTGGACTTGACCGCGAGCTTGCCGATCTCGATCGCCTTGGCGTGGATGACCGCGTCCTGTTGAGGCATGGCTGGCTCCCTCGGTTGCGCGTGCCGATCACACGCCGGTCACGGGGCGAAGTTCCCGGGTGCGCCGACATAGCTGCTGTTGCTGCGCTGGTAGAAGGTGGCGGGCGGTCCGGGCTTGCAGGCCGACACGACCAGGGCGCAGGCCAGGATCAGGATCGATGACCTGCTCACGTCGACCGTCCGTCAGCCGGTCCGGCCCGGTTACGAGGGCTCGAGCGTCTTGACCTCGACGACGTCGAGGCGGGTGATGCGGGCGGGGCGCTTGAGGATGCCGTTCGAGCGGGCCAGGAGTTCGGCGGCGCCCTGCCCTGCCAGGTGGCGCTTGCGGCCGGTCTCGTTCGGGAAGGTCTCGAAGATCTCGAAACGGCGCTTGTCGCGGCGCAGGCCGAACCAGGGGCTGGTGTCGGGTTCGGCGCCGACGCTGTCGCGGATGTCCGAGATCAGCTGCATGACTTCGGGAACACGGCCGCGACGGGCTTCGAGCTCGATATGCAGGCCCTTGGCGGTCGAACGGCGGCCCCTGCGACCGTCGAACCGGGCGGCGCGGTGCGGGATCGACCGCCATGCCGAGCGGAGGAGCAGGAAGGCGGTGGCGAGTGCGGTCGCGGACACGATCGGGCGCGAGATGGCCTCGGTGTAGAAGCTCACCTTGCGGACGATGCCTGGATAGTCGCCGCGGGTGCGCAGGCTTTCGGTCGCGTGCTCGAGGCCGTTCTCGGCCTGCGGCCGGCCTGGCGGACGGCCGCTCTGCTGGCCCGGAATGGCGAACCGCGCCATCAGCCGGTCGGTCAGGCCCGGCGCCAGATGGCCGAAGGCGGCGATGGCGGCGCCACCGCCGCCGACGGTGACGGTGCGCGTGGGCGTGACGGCGGCGCGCAGGATGGCGCGCGCGACGGTCTCGGGCGCGTAGACGGGCGGCACGTGCTGCGGCTCGGACGGGAGATAGTTCTTGCCGTTGGTGGTGTAGGGGGTGTCGATCGGACCGGGCTTGACGAGCGTGACGGAGATCGGGGCGGCGGCCTCGTCGATCTCGCTGCGCAGCGCCTCGGTGAAGCCTTTCACGGCGTGCTTGGAGGCGGAGTAGAAGCCCTGCAGGGCGATCGCGCGCTCCGACAATACGCTGCCGACATTGATGATCGCGCCGCCCTTGCGGCGGAGATGGCCCAGGGCCTCGCGGGCGCCGAGCACCAGACCCCAGAAATTGGTCTCGAACAGGCGGCGCATGTCGTCGAGCGGCGCGTCGGCGACGCGGACGAAGGCGGTGACGCCGGCATTGTTGATCCAGGTGTCGTAGCCGCCGAAGGCCTCGGCGGCTAC